>CBDUYD010000057.1:0-16662 GCA_965371355.1 uncultured Ilumatobacteraceae bacterium | reverse complement strand
GACGACGTCGTCGATGGTGCCGGCAGCCGCGAACACGTCGATCAACTCGTCGGCGACCATCGCCGCGCCGGCGTCGACCCCGTTGCTCCGCACCGCTTCCCCAACCGCCCGAACGGCCTCGGGGTCGGCACCGGATTCGGTCACCACCACCCCTTCCACCCGCGCCAGGTAGTAGGCGAGCACGGGACGTACGGCATTGCGCGCTGCTCGCCGGTCACGGTCGACACTGGTGAGCACGTTGGCGCTGACCAACAGGTCGCCGAGGTCTCGCCCGGCCCGTGCCGCGCCGGCCGCCAACCGCTCGGTGGCCCAACGCGTGTAGCCGACACTCGTGATCGCGCCGAGCTGCACCCCGTCGGCGTATTCCCCGCTGGCCTCCATCATCCGGCTGCTGACCGCGCCGACATCGACCGGTACCGCTGTGGTCGGGGGGAGGTCGAGGCGTAGATCGGGTGATGCGTCGAAGGTGGTCGGCGAGAATCCGAGTTCCTCGCCGGCCGTCAGGTTGCGGATCGCCCGAACGGCCTCGACGGTGTGACTGAACGGCCGCCAACCATCGGGTTCCATTCCGAGAGCGCGAACGGTCCAATCGGCGGCACCGACGCCGAAGCGGATCCGGCCGCCGCCGAGGTCGGCGAGGGTCGCCGCTTCGAGGGCGAGGATGACGGGACTGCGGAACACCGGATTGGCGATCCCGATCCGGACCACGATGCGTTCGGTCTCGGCAAGCACCGCGGCGGCGACAGAAGTGACCGAGCGGAACAGCCGGCTCTCGGGGATCGACACCTCGTCGTAGCCCAGCCGGTCTGCCTCGGCGGCGAGCGCTACGGTGACCGCCACGGGGTCCTCGTTCGAGAGTGACAGGCCGAAACCTCGGAATCCGCTCACGAGAGAAGTTCGAAAGGACAGGACATGTGGATCTCCACGATTGCGTACGACGACGCCGACGGCGCCCTTCGCGCACACTACGACCGCCAGGCTCACGCGCTGGGTGAACCGACCGAGATGACCGTCGCCGGGTCGCTCTATCCGGCGATCGTGGGCGCTCGTCTCGACCTCTACGCGGCGAGCGAGAAATGCCCGTCGCGCCTCACCGCGCATCAACGAAACCTGATCAGCTTCGTGACCTCGTCGATCAACCGGACGCGCTACTGCATGAGCCAGGTCACGATCAAGCTCCGTGAAACCGGGCTCGACCACGACCAGATCGTCGCCCTCGCAGCCGATCCCGAGAGCGTCACCCTCCCGCCCGCCGATGCCGCGGTCGTGCGCTACGCCGCCAAATTGACGCGCGATCCAGGCTCGATAGCCGAGAGCGACATCGAGCAGCTCCGCGCCGTGGGCTTCGACGATCTCGACATTATCGACGCCAACTCGCAGTGCGCCCACCTCAACTATGTGAACCGTGTGGCGATGGGGCTCGGCATCCACACGATCGTCGATCCCGACTTCCCGGCCTACGACGCCATCCCGCAATAGCGGGCGAACAGCGCGGCGATCAGGTCAAGGCGATGATCCGGGCACATTCGCGGATGTGCTCCTCACTCGTCGCTTCGTCGTTCATGGGCAGCATGAACAAGTCGAAGTTGGCCCGCTGACCCGCGATGGCCGTCGCGATCTCCTGGCGGGTCCCGGCAATCGCGTACAGATCGACCATCGCATCGGGCAGCAACGCGGCCGCGTCGTCCATCCGCCCGGCGAGCATGTGGGCGCGGACCTCCTCGGCGGTGCCATCGTCGAGGCCGACCGCGTCACGGATGTTCGGCGGGGCGTCGACCGCCATGTAGGAGAAGTGGCGCAGCACTCGGCGGCGCTCGAGGTCGGAGTAGGCGAGATAGGCGGACCATGCGATCCGCGCCGAGCCCCGGGAGCGCACCTCGGCAGCTACGGCCGGGAGCTCGGCAACCGACTTCGCCGAGAGAATGACCCAGTCGCCGTACTCCGCTCCGAGTCGCTGAACCCGCGGGCCGCGACCGGCCACCGCGATCGGCACGTGGTCGTCGAACCAGGCGAGTCGGGCCGCGCCGACCGGCTCGCCGGCGAGGAGTCGCCGATTGTGGTCGAGCAGTTCGGCGAGCGCGGTGTAGGGCTTCGCCGGGTCGACCCCGATCGGGTCGAGCACCCGGCTGCCTCCCACCCCGACACCGTGGATCACCCGGCCGGGGGCCAGTTCGGCGAGCGTGGCGATCGCCGCGGCCGTGGTGACCGGATGCCGGGAGAACGGATTCGTGATCGCAGGGGCGACGGTCATCTTCGTTGCCAGTGCGATCGCGGTCAGCGCGATGTAGACGTCGCGCTCGGTTCCCTCGTCGGCCACGAAGCAGGCGGTAGCGCCGAGATCCTCCGACAGCCGGGCGAGTTCGACCAGCCGGGCCACCGGTTGGGTGGGTTCGAACCACACACCCCAGGCGATGTCTGTCATGGTGGATCCTCAGCGACCGAAGTCGAAGGTTGCGATCTCGGACATCTGTTCGCCGAGCAGCCGGAGGGCGGTCTCGAACAGTCGCCTGCCCTCGTCGGCGGATGCGGTGGTGGGGTCACCGATGTGGCCGTCGGGGAAGAAGTCGTCGGACAGCCAGCCGAACGAGGTGAGACCGCCGAACTTCACGTGCCGGTTCTCGGCCAGGCCGCTCGGAACGGCTCGGCCGGCCTTCTCGAGATGTACGAGCTCCGGACGAAGGTGCATGAACACCGACGTCTCCTGATGGCCGCCGTGGATCCCCATGCCGAGTTCGTCTGCGGGAGACTCGCCGCCGTGGTCCGGAGGCACGAACGGGTGCACCAGGAAGGTCTTCAGCCCGTACTTCAACCGGACTTCGCGACAGGCGACCTCGAGAAGCGCTGAGTTGCCGCCGTGTCCGTTGAGGAATACGAGGCGCTGGGCCGCGGTGGCAGCGATCGATCGACCGATGTCGTCGATCACCGCCAGCATCGTGGTGGCCGACAGCCACAGGGTGCCCGGCGACCATGCGTGTTCGTTCGACTTGGAGATCGACAGCGTCGGGAGGAGCCAGAGGTCGTAGGCGTCGCCGTGGGCGGCCACGAGCGCCTCGGCCGCCTCGTGGGCGATCACATGATCGACGGCCAGGGGGAGGTGGGGGCCGTGTTGCTCGATCGCCCCGATCGGCTGGATGATCACCGCCGACTCGGTGATCCGTTCGCCGATCTCGGGGCCGCTCAGTTCTTCGAGACGTCTGCTCATGTCGGTACCCCCCG
The DNA here is from genome assembly GCA_965371355.1 of uncultured Ilumatobacteraceae bacterium. Taxonomy (GTDB): domain Bacteria; phylum Actinomycetota; class Acidimicrobiia; order Acidimicrobiales; family Ilumatobacteraceae; genus JASJHI01. The sequence goes on along the minus strand of CBDUYD010000057.1, from coordinate 13,446 downwards.
GTGAATGGTGCTGTGCTGCTCGCTCTCGGCGGTGAGACGGCCCGCCCGATAGACCCGGCGCGACATCGAGGCATCGGCGATCGCGCCGCGGACCGAGGGGGCATCGATAGCCATGAAATCGGCAGGGTCGCCGACCTCGAAGGCGACCGGAGCGAGACCAAGAGCCAGGCGGGCGTTGTTGGCGACCATCTCGTAGGCGTCGTCGGGACGTAGGTGGCCCGCCATCACCATCAGCGCGGCGGTCTCGAGCGGATCGCTGCGACCGACGAGATTGAAGGGGTCCTGCACGTTGTCGGCGCCGGCAGCGATGAGCACACCGGCGTCCTGCAGCGCGCGCACCGCGGTGAGTCCTCGGGGCGTCGCCGTCGGGACGTCCCGTCCCTGCAGGAACAGGTTGGTCTGCGGAAGTGGGAAAACGGCGATGCCGGCCTCGGCGACCTCGGCGGCGACGGCCGCCTGGACCGCCGGCGTCTGCATGCCGAGCGTGACACAGTGGCTCGCGGCGACCGATCCGGTGAACCCGTTGTCGATGACCTGTCGGGCGAGATCGCGCAGGGTCAACACGGTGGGGTCGAGCATCTCGTCGACATGAAGGTCGATGCCGAGCCCGGCATCGGACGCCACTCTCAGCGCATGGGCGATGTGTTCGGACGAGTCGGGGTCGAGGTGCGGGCAACCTCCGACGAGGTCGACGCCGGCCTCGACGGCGGCGTCGAGCGCGGCGCGATTGCCGGCCCCTTCCGGTCCGGTCATCGGCCACGACGTGAGGGCGACGATCTGGACGTCGAGGAGACCGTCGAATCGGCAGGCGGCCTCTCGCAGCGCGACGACACTCTTCGCCCGGTTGTCCTCCAACACGTTGACGTGGCTGCGCACCGCCGTGACACCGCGCGCCACGAGCAGGTCCATCGCCGCAGCGGCTCGCTCGACGGTGTTCTCGTGGGAGAACATCCCGGTCGCCGCCGCCGTGGTCCATGCGTCGATGGCACCGAGCAGATCGCCGTCGGGATTCGGCACGTCCTCGGCCGTGAGCGCCTTGTCGAGATGGGCATGGGGCTCGGCCAGTGCCGGAAGCAGCAGCAATCCGGCGAGATCGTCGCCGGCCTCGCCGGCCTCGACGGCCTCGCCGGAACCTGCGGTACCGATCGCCGCGATTCGGCCCCCGTCGATCTCGATATCGACGAGGCGTCCGTCCGCCAGCCGGGCGTTCTTCAGTACACCGATCATCGTGCCCACGCTACGGGGAATGTCTGGCCCGTTTCGCAGCGAACTCACGTCGCACCCGACCGAACACCCGCCCCATCGGACCCTGCAGATCGCGACTCACGACCGCCGCGGCATTGCGGCCCGGCGCGCCGAAGATCCCCGCCCCGGGAAACGTCCCTGCCCCCGACAGGTAGAGGCCGACGATCGGGGTGCGATAGCGGGTATGGGCACGGTCGCGGCCCGCAAGGGTCGCCAACGGTGTCGCCGCGAACGACGGCGTGTGGCCGCGGTGCATGAGGAACTCGGACTCGTAGCGCTCAGGGGTCATCACCCGCCACCTCTCGATCGTGTCGAGTGCGCCCGGTTCGACGAATCCCGCCCACAGATCCAACCAGCGCTCTGGCTCCGTCGATGCCGACCATCCGCCGGGATGGTTGTACGGCGTGAAGAGCACTTCCAAGCTGAGCACGTCGCGATCGGCGGCTGGCTGCATCGACGGATCGAGCACCGACGGCACGCTGGCCAGCAGCGTCGGGTGATCCCCGACCCGCCCGCTCTCGCGCCGGTCGTGGGCTTGGGTGAGTTGGTCCGGGCTCGGCGACACGATCACCGTCGGCGCCAGTTGATCCAGACCCGGCTGGTGCTCGGCGATGCGATCTGCGGCACGAAAGCGGGGGCGGGCGGTGAGGATGGCGTCGATCTTCGACTCGTATCCGTACTGATCGGGACGCGCCTGTGCCCGATCAGCCAGTCGGCGGGCCGCCGCCGGCACGTCGTCCATCCAGTCGATGAACACCCGATTGGGATCACACGCGGCGACCACGACAGGGGCCCGCAATGTCGTGCCGTCGAAGAGACGAACACCGGCGACGGCGCCGTCGTCGACCATCAGTTCTCTCACGCGGGCGTCACAGCGGACCGTGCCTCCCGCCACCTCGAAGCTGGCCCGCACCGCGTCGGTGAGGGCGCCGCTTCCCCCTGCAGGCCGTCCGGTCCTGATCAGATGCCGGGTGGCGTACGCGGCGGCGGCCAGTCCGGTCCCCGGGGTGTCGGGGTGCACGCCCCAGACGGTCGGACCGGCGCTGACCGCAGGCATCATCAGGTGCCAGTCGTCGAAGTAGGCGGAGAGCACCGAGGTGGCGCTGCGCCGGCTCCAGTCGAGCAGTCGGGCCGCTCCGCTGGCGCGCCGGCCCGCCAGCTGGAGGAGCAGGCGCCCGGTGGTGGGGGGCGTCCGCGCCATCTCGATCGCCAACTCGGCGACCGGCATCGCATGGTCGAGATAGCGCCGATACCCCTCGACCTGCGTCGGGTAGGCCGACGCGAGCACATCGAGCGTGCGGTCGGTGTCGTGGAAATGGCTCCATGGCTCGCCGTCGTCGTAGAAGAGATGGAGGAAGCTCGCCTCCGCCTCGAGATAGCGGAGCCCGTGTGAGGCCAACTCCAGTTCGTCGATCACGGGCATTGCGCGGATCATCGTGTGGTCGCAGTTGCAGATGTTGAAGCGAGCACCGAGGTCCGAGACCGTGGACGCACAGCCGCCGACCGTCGATCGCGATTCGACCAGGAGCGTGTCGATCCCGGATCGGGCGAGATACGCGGCGCAGATCAAGCCGTTGTGGCCGCCGCCTACGACGATGACGTCGGCATCGGGCATCAGAAGGGGCTGAGCCCCATCCGGTTGCGCAGCGACATCAGCTCACCGAGATGGTTGTAGCCGTGCCCCACCGCCTCCCACTGCAGGAAGAACGACGCCGGCTTCCCCTCCCACATCGAAAAGAGCCACCCGAATCGCGCCTCTGGCGTGCCGAGGTCGGCGAGCGCGGCGGCGCTGTCGGGCACCCGCTCGAGGATGCTCAGATCGGCGGTTCGCAGCCAGTCGATCGTCCCCTCGATCACTGCGTACGTGTACCCGTCGACTCCTTCGGGATCGAGAAGCTCGACCAGCCCCTGATCCTGGGCCTCGGCCAGCCCCCGCCACAGGTCATCGCCGACCCCGACCCTCTCCGTCCACGACTCGATGACCTCGTCGGACCCGCGGATCATCCGGTTCACCGCGACGTCGTGGTGCCTCGACATGTGCCAGAGGGCATAGGTGGGCGAAACACCATCGTCGTCGAGCCGCTCGCCCCGTCGCCCGAGGGGGATCTGGGCGAGAACGCCGTTGGCCAATCGAGTCTCCAACGACTCGAGGTCGGAGATGATCCAGTTGCGGAGACTCATGACGGTCAGACCTTTCCAGCTGTTGCCTACACGATGTGGTTTCGAGTGAATCTACGGATTCGACAGCGCAGCGGGGCCGTAGACGGAGGTGCCCCCGGTGACCCAGGACCATCGCCGGGTGCCGAACTCGAAGTGCCACCACTCACCCTCGAACACCACGAACCCCTGGGCGCGCATCGACCAGTAGAGAAACCGTCGTACCTCGCGGTCCGGGCCCGGTTCATCCTCGAGCACCGCGACCTGGGCGCGGCTGGTCGTGTCGTCGAAGCCACAACCGGCGGCGAGCGGAACGCCGTCGAAGGCGAGGGTGACGTCGACCGCCCCACCCGTCAGATGGGGCGGTGGCGTGGCGGGGTCGGTCGACACCGGAGCCATGAATCCGGGCTCGGTCGCGGGATCGGCAAACGCCGCGTCGTACAACTCGGACTGCAGGGCCAACGGACGCCATCCATCGAACACGGCCAATCCCCATCGAGGTGGAAGGCCATCGGCCACCGCGCAGAGTCGTTCGGCGACGGCGGCGCGGAGCCAGGTTCCGGGAATCGCGTGCTGCCAACCCCCGTGCCAATAGTTCGCCAGCGTCCGCACTCGTCGATGCTCGACCCGCACGAGCGCCTCGTCGCTCGGAATCTCCACATCGACGCCATCGCCGCCGACGAGATCGGGTAGCGCCGGCTGCACCTCGACCCCTTGCAACCCCGATCCGAGGACCTGGGCGCAGGGGACGGTGAACGTCGGCTCGTCGAAGCACGGCGCGGGGGCGTTGGGCGACGTCATCGACCGACCCCCCAAAGGCGAGCCGCCTGCTCACGGGTGCGGGCGCGAAGTCGCTCGACGTCGGCACCCACGACCACGCCCGCCCTGACCCGCCACGCTCCGGCCACCATCACGTCCCGGACATCGCTGTGGTTGCGCCACAAGACCACCTGCTCGGCGAAGTTGTGGCGGGTCAACGGCGTGGGGAACTCGGCATCGACGACCTGCAGATCGGCCGACCAGCCCGGTTCGAGCCGACCGACCCGGTCGAGGCCGAGCGCCCGCGCCCCGCCCTCGGTCGCCATCGACAACACCCGATCGGCGGGCATCGCCCGCGGGTCCTGCAGCCGGGCCTTGTGCAATAGAAAGGCGCCCCTCATCACCTCGTAGAAGTCGTTGACGTAGCCATCGCTGCCGAGACCGACGGTGACTCCGGCATCGAGCAGCTCGGGCATCGGGGCGATCCCCGCGCCCACCTCACAGTTCGAGAGCGGCATGTGGGTCACCCGAACATCGCGCGCGGCGATGATCTCCCGCTCCCGGTCGGAGAGGTGCACACACTGGCTGGCGAGAAACCGAGGACCGGCGATGCCGAGGCGATCGTAGAACTCGAGGGTCCGCTCGGCCAGGTGCTGCTCTGCCCACTCACCCTCATGCACGCCCTCGTTGACATGCGCGTGGCTCATCGCGCCCCGCTCGGTCGCCAGGCCGAAGGCCTCGGTGATGTAGTCGGCCGAGCACGTGAAGGTGGTGTGCCAGCACATCAACCCGCCGACGAGCCCGCCCGGTGGGCAGGCCTCGATGAGACGGACGTTCTCCTCGAGGCCCAGCCGGGCGATGGCGGCGCCGGCCCGTTCGGTCGCCTCGAAACTGAGCAAGCCGCGTAGCCCGCGCCGCTCGACGATCTCCCTCTGCGCGAGCAGCACATCGGGCAGGGCATGGGGCGCTTCGAGAATGTCGTAGAAGGTGGTGGTGCCCGACCGGAGCATCTCGGCGCACACATAGTCGGTGGCGGCCTCGATCATCGCCACATCGAGTGCATCTTCGACCTTCGGCCACCAGTAGTCCTCGAGAAAGCTCCAGAAGTCCCCCGGGCCTTCGCCATCGACCGGCGGGATGCCGTGGGCCAGCGTGCCGTAGAGGTGCACATGGGCGTTGACGAATCCCGGCAGTATCAGATGCCCCGCCGCATCGACGACATCATCGTCGGGGTGGGCGGTGCGGAGATCGTCGGCGGGGCCGACCGCGTCGACCACGTCGTCGACCACGCGCAGCCCCCAGCCGTGCTCGACCGGCCGGTCGGCGGCGACCAGCAGCCAATCGGCGAGGATCAGCGTCATCGGCCGTGCAGTGCCGTCCAGACCCGTTCGGGGGTGAACGGCAGATCGTTGATGGCGACGCCGGTGGCGTTGAGAATCGCGTTGCGCAGGGCCGGGGCGACCCCGTCCTTGGGGATCTCGGCCACCGCCTTCGCCCCGAACGGTCCGCTGTCCTCCATGGTCTGCACGAGGTACACCACCGTGTCGGGTATCTCGTCGGCTCGGTAGATCTTGTACGGACCGAACGACGTGTTCAGCAATCGCCCGTCGGCGTCGAAGGCGAACTCCTCGCAGTGGGCGTAACCCAGCGCTTGGAGCATGCCGCCCTCCACCTGACCGCTGGCCGTGATCGGGTTGATCGCAACGCCACAGTCGACCGCCATGACGAGCTTGGTGACGGTGACCTGTCCGGTTTCGATGTCGACCTCGATCTCGGCGAGCTGCGCTGCGAACGGCGGCGGACAATCGGGTGAGACGTAGGACGCCGTACCCATGATCTGTTCCTGTTCCTGGGTGTGAAGCGAGTCGAGGGCGATGTCCTCCATGCTCACGGAACGTCCGTCGGGGGCGTAGGCCCGCCGGTCCCGGAGTTCGATCGTGCAGGGCTCGTCGACGTCGAGCAGCATCGCGGCACGTTCCTTGATCCGCTTGCGGGCGACCTCGGCCGCCCGCATCACCGCGGTACCGGAGATGTAGGTCGTCGAGCTCGCGTAGGCCCCGGTGTCGAAAGGGGTCATGTCGGTGTCGGACGAATACACCTTGATGTCCTCGAGCCGGACGCCGAGCACCTCGGCTGCGATCTGTCCGAGCACGGTGTCGGCCCCGGTACCGAGGTCGGTCGCGCCGACGAGCATGTTGAACGAGCCGTCATCGTTGATCTTGATCGAACACCCGCCCATGTCGAGGAACGGGATGGCGGTGCCGTGCATGCAGAACGCGAAGCCGATGCCACGCCGGATGTGGGGACGATCGGCCGGTTCGCGCCATGCCGGGTCGTCGCGGCGGTGCCAGCCGATCTCGCGCATCGCCTGGGCGACACACTCCTCGATGCCCTCCGACATGATCCTCGGGTACTCGTCGAGTTCGCCCTCGACCACCGCCCGTTCACCGAGATGTGGCGCGATGTCGATTTCGGACCCGGTGGTGACCCAGTTCTTGCGCTTGAACTCGATGACGTCGTATCCGAGTTGGTGGGCGATGTCCTCGAGGTGGGACTCGAGCGCGTACTCCGCCTGCGGGGCGCCGTACCCGCGATAGGCGCCGGGCACCGGAATGTTGGTGTACACGACATCACAATGGAATCGCTTGTTCGGGCAGACGTACTGGCTCAGCCCGCGCATCCCGGTGACCGTCTGCACCGTGTAGCCGTGGGTGCCGTACGGGCCGGTGTTACCGATGACGTGCATGTCCTGTGCGACGAGCATGCCGTCGTCGTCGACCCCGGTGCGGTAGGTGATCGTCTGCGGATGGCGGGTGCGGCTCGACCTGAACTCCTCTTCGCGGGTCAGTTCGAGCCGGCAGGGCCGCCGGGTGGCCTTCGCCAGCAGGCCGACGATGTCCTCGAGCAACATCTCCTGTTTCGCGCCGAAGCCGCCTCCGATGCGCGGCTTGATGACGCGGACGTCCTTGATGTCCATCCCCAGCAGCGGGGCGACCATCCGCCGGGCGTGGAACGGGACCTGCGTGGCGGTGCGGATCACCATCCGCTCGTCCTCGTCGATCCAGGCGATCGAGATGTGGGGTTCGATCGGGCACTGCTGGACCTGGTGGACGCGGAAGGTCTGCTCGAAGACATGGGGGGCGCGGGCCAGTGCGTCCTCCACATCTCCCCGTTCCGCGCTGATCTGGTGGACCAGGTTGCGGCTGGCGTCGAAGATCTCCTCGGTGTCGTCCTCATCGTGGATCTTCGGTGAATCCGGATCCATCGCCACCCGCTCGTCGAAGATCGCCGGGAGGATCTCGTAGGTGACTTCGATGAGGCGGACCGCTTCCTCGGCGATCTCCACCGTCTCTGCGGCGACGGCGGCGACGCGGTCACCGACGTGACGGACCTTGTTGTCGAAGCTCACCTGATCGTGGGGATGCGGGTTGGGCCAACTCTGGCCGCCCGACGCGTACTTGATCCGCGGCACGTTCCGATGGTGGAGAACCGCATGCACACCCGGGAGCGCGAGGGCCGCCCGGTCGTCGATGTCGACGATGTTGGCGTGGGCATGGGGGCTCGTGAGCAGGCGGGCGTAGAGCATGCCCCGCGGCTCGATGTCGTCGGTGAACGCCGGGTTCCCCTTGGCGAGCCTCACCGCGTCGACCTTGACTTCGGGCTTTCCGACGACCGCCATCTCGGGGACATCGCGCGAGGGGATGAGGCGAGGAACGGCAGCCGAGCCCTCCGGCGGCGTCGCCTGCGGGTCGTAGGGCCACGCCTGTCCGTCCCTGGTCATCGGTGGGAGGACGAGCGGAGCGAACGCGTCGACAGGCTCACCACGGAGCACGGCTGCGGCTCGCTTCACCGCCTCGACCGGTTTCACGTAGGCGGTTTCGCGATCGAGGATGCCGCTCAGCATGTCGCGGATCTCGGCCTCCGAGGGGTCGGGATTTTGCCCGAGCAGGGCCAATGTGCCGAGGATCATCGCGCCCGCCGAGTAGCCCGACTGCATTGCCCCGACCGCCGCGAATGCGGCCTGGATCGGGTGTAGCTCGCGTTCGGTGTTGAGTGATTCGACAGTGACGACCGAATGACCGTCGGCCTGGGCCGCGAGGATCACGTCGCTGCTGACGAGCCGGCCGTCCAGCAGCACGGCCCCGGCACCCGTCTCGCCGCCCGACGATCCGAACTTCACACTGAACATGCCCTGACGACGAAGCACGTCACGCAGATTGTCGGCCGGTGCGACATCGATGGCGACCGTGTCGCCGTTGAGCTCGAACGAGATCGCGACCGTGTCGCTCATGTGACAGCCCCCACCGCTCGGGCGCCGAGTATTCGGGCCAACTCGATCCGGTACTCGGCCGTGCCCCGGAAATCGGCCGGCGGCGCGAGCCCGGCGGTCGGGTCGGACGGAACGACGAGCACCGGATGAACAGCAACTCCCGTCAACGCCAGCGTGATCTGCCCGTCCGCCTCGCGGGCCACCGCGGCGACGATCGGCACGTCTGCCGGGGTGCGGGCAGTCGCTGCCCGCGCACCCGTGCCGGTCGGGTCGATGGTGACCGCGGTGATCACGGCGCCGACGGGTACGCCAACCTCGAGGAGCTCGGCCAACAAGCGATCGTCGGCGCCGGCCAACTCGACCCGAGCGTCGGCCACCAGCAGAGCAGCAACGAACACGCTCTCGCTCGACCCCGTGGCGACGGCGCCTCCGACGGTTGCCAGCGTACGCAGCGTGGACGGCGCCTCGGCCCGGGCGATGGTTCGCAACCACGTCGGCACGAGGTCGGCGTCGACGACCGACGCGAGCGTCGACATCGCCCCCAGGCGCACCCGATCACCATCGGCGACGATGCCGTCGAGGCCGAGCTGTTGGAGGTCGACGACCTCGAGATCGCTCGGGGCGCGGTCGGCGTTGATCACCGTGCCCCCGGCGAGAACCACGCGATCGGGTTCCGCCAACAAGGCCAGCGCCTCGTCGAGATTGGTGGGTCGGTGATACGCGGCAATCAGCGGCACAGTTCTACTCGGTCTCCGATCGGCCCGGGGTTTCACCACGGGTAGGTCCACGATCTTGGTACGTTTCGCTCAAACCTAGCCGGGCTAGTGTCGACCGACGCGAGGAGGACCGATGCCGCGGCGTGTCACCCATCGAGCAATTGCTCCCCGATCGATCTCTGCGCCGGCCGCCAACTACGCCCATGCCCACGTCACCAGCGACGCGACCCGTTGGCTGCACACGTCCGGTGTAGTGCCAATCGCACCCGACGGATCGGTGCCGGACGATCTCATCGATCAGGCCGAGGTGATCTGGTCGAACATCGGCGCCATGCTCACCGACGCCGAGATGACCCCGGCCGACGTCGTGTCGGTCGTCACCTACGTCACGCCCGGCCACGATCTCGGCCCGATCATGGCGGTGAGAGACGCGGCTCTCGGCAGCAACCTCGCCGCCTCCACCCTCGTCATCGTCGCCGAACTCGCCCGCCCCGAGTGGCTGATGGAGATCTCTGTGATCGCCGCCACCTAATGCCGTGTCAGCCGGCTGCTGACCCCGGCGCGGCGGAACACTTCGCCGGCCGACACCTCGGCATCCGCGACGAGCGCGGCCTCGTCGAGCATCGTGACGCGGCGCTCGTCGATGAGGACACGCCCGTCGACGATGACGTGGGTGACGTCGGCCGGTGAGGCGTTGAACACCAACGCGCTCGGCACGCGGTGCACGGGCGCCACGAACACCGAACGCAGATCCACGACGACCAGGTCAGCCTTCTTCCCCGCCTCGATCGAGCCGGTGAACCCGGGCGTGCCGAAGGCGCGGGCACCGCCGCGGCAGGCCATCTCGAGAGCATCCTCCGGTTGCAACGCCATGGCGTCGAGATGATGCACCTTCTGGAGCAGCACCGTCGCCTTCAACACTTCGAAGAGGTCCTGGCGATTGTTGCTCCCCGGACCATCGCTGGCCAGGGCGACCGTGATCCCCCGCGCCCGCATGTCGAGGATGCGGGGCACTCCGGAGGCAAGGTACATGTTGCTGACCGGACAGTGAACGACGGTGGCGTCCCGCCGAGCAACGAGATCCAGTTCCTCGTCGTCGAGCCAGACGCTGTGGGCGAGCTGGAAATCCGGGCCGAGAAGGCCGAGATCCTCGAGCCATCGGACATGGCGCGCGCCTCGCTCCTCGAGGTTCATCTCGACCTCCACAGCGGTCTCCGCGCAATGGATGTGGGTACCGGCGCCCCAGGCCCGCGCCTCGGCCACCGTGGCACGCATCGCCTCGTCCGAACACCCCCAGGGGATGAGGGGTGCCATCTCGATGCGGATGCGGTCGTCGTCGTGGCCATGCCACCGGTCGCGGACCCGACGGGTGCGCTGAATCACCATGTCGGCCGACTCGGTCAGCGAGGGTTCGTAGTTGCGGTCGGCCCAGCCCCGGGCGAGCAGGAAGCGGATACCGAGCTCGTCGGCAGCCGAGCACACAGCGTCGTCGATGCGCTCGTCGATGTGAACGTACTGGTGGTCGATCACCGAGGTCGCACCTGTGCGGAGGTTCTCGATCAGACCGACGGTGGCCGCCAACCGTGCCGATCGGCGATCGAGATGCACGGCACCGGGCCAGATGCACGCGCGCAGCCAGTCGAGCAACGGCTTGTCATCGGCCAACCCCCGAAAGAACGTCTGGAAGAGATGGGTGTGGCTGTTGGTCATCCCGGGCATCACCGCCGAGCCCGACCCGTCGATCACCCGCCCGACCGACGAACGCACCGCAGCCGGCGCCGCCCCGGCACCGACAGCCTCGATGCGATCCTCGACGACGTGGACCCAGCCGGGGTCGTGAACGATGAAATGATCGTCGACCGTGACCACCGCAGCGCTCTCGATCAACACTCCTCCGGCTGGTCGCGCCGGAGCGTCGGTCATGGAGTCCAATCGGCGAAGGCGTCGATCACCGTCTTGATGTCATCCATCATCGGGAACAGGATCGGGCAGGTGACCCCGGCGTCGACGTATTCGGCCACCTTCTCACGGCACTGCTCGGCGGTTCCCACCGCCATCAGCTTGCGGACCAGATCGTCGGGGATGAGGTGGGCGGCCCTGCGATAGTCGGCCTCGCGCGACGGCCAGCCGACGATCTCCTTCACCCGTTCGACGAGATCAGGATCGGCCCCCGAGGCCTCCATGATGTGGGGTTCGGTCCCCAGGTAGTAGGCCACCAGCGACTTGCCGGTCATCAACGCCTCCTCGGGATCGTCGTCGGAGAGCGAGCAGACGAGAAGCTCGGGTCGATCGACGTCTCCGATCGTCTTTCCCGCCTTCGCCGCCCCGGCCGCGACCAGGTCGACGGCATCGCGGATGTAGTCGGTCGACACCACGTAGTTGAGGACGACGCCGTCGCAGATCTCGCCGGTGAGCTCCAACATCTTCGGGCCCGTGGCCCCGATGTAGATCGGTATATCGCGCGGGCCGGTGTCGCCGAAGGCGACGTCGAGCTTCACTCGATCGAGATGAACGAAGTCGCCCTCGTAGGTGACCTCCTCCATCGTGAACAGTTGCCGGATCGCCTCGACGTTCTCGCGCATCGCGGTGAGCGGCTTGCGTCGATCCGCGCCGACTCGCGTGGCGATCGGCTCCCACCACGCGCCGAGACCGAGCATCACCCGACTCTCGCCGTCCGGAGTCAGTCCGCCGAGCTCCCACATCGTGCTCCAGGTGGCCGCGATCACCGCGGGATTCCGGGTGTAGATCGGGAGCACCCCGCTGCCGAACCGAATCGTGTTCGTCTCCGCCAGCAGGGCACTCATCAGCACCACACAATCCCGGGCCAGTCTGGTGTCGGCCTGCCAGATCTCGGAGAATCCCCTCTCCTCGGCGTACTTCACCATCTCGATCTCGTAGGAGATCGGATGCTTGTCCTGAAGGTAGAGAGCCACCCGTTGTGCCATGGCGGCGATCCTATTCCTGATCGGGTGGCGGTATCAGGTGGCGGTGATGAGAACGCCGCCGGCCACGACCAACACGAGCGCGGCGAGGATCCGCGGGGTTCGTTCGCGGGCCCCGAACACGGCGGCCGCGATCATCACCACCGCCACGCTCTGGGAGGCGTTCGTGAGCGGGGCCACGACTCCCACCCGCGCCCGGTCCAACGCCCAGAACAGCGACGTCAGCGCAACGGCGATCGCGATACCCGACCACGCGAACGAGGGGGCGGCGCTCACGACACCGGCTGCGAAGCCACCACGCAGTTGGACGACACCGATCATCGCCACGACCAGCGCCGCGGTGCCGAGCACGATCGCCGCCGCCCACCACATCGACAGATCGGTCTCGGTCGTGAACTGACGGGCGACGACGTCGCGGACGCCGAACGTGATCGCCACGATCAGCGCCAGCACGACCCCGATGTGGCCGAACCCCAAACCGGGTTCCCAGCTGATGAGGACCCCGCCGATGACGATCAGTGCGGTGCCGACCAACACCGGGACGCGCCATCCTTCGTCGAGGAAGACGATCGCCAGCACCACCGACCAGAGGGGATTGGTGCTGACCAACACCGAACTGCGGGCGGGACCGATGGCCTTGATGGAGGCCACGAAGAGGCCTTGCGAGCTCCCGGGAGCGATCGCCCCCACGAGCGCGAAACGCCAGATCAATCCGCCCGATGGCGGGTCGCCACCGATCGCAACCGCGACGGCGATCGCGATGAGGGCGGCGACGGCCACGCCGACGAACCCGCCCGCCATCGGCGGCGCGAGACTGCGGTCGAGCGCCCAGCGCACCACGACGATGTTGGTCGCCCACGCGATGCCCGCGACGACCGCCAGCGCGACCGCAAGATCCACCGCCGGTCAGCCGAGCTGAGGAAGGACACCCTCGGCAATGCGGTGCAACTGATCGTCGACTTTCCCGTACGAGTCGCCGGGCATCGCGGGGAACAGCAGCAGATTCTCGAGTCCCAACTGCTCGTCGAACCAGTTGAGCTGTTCGGCCACATCGTCGGCCGAGCCGACGATCCACGTGCGCTGCTCGATCGACTCCTCCAGTGTGGGGATCAGCCCGGGGGCGGCCGGCTTGCCGTCGGGGCCCATGTAACCCTTGCTCCAGCCGTAGGGGCCGAGGAACTTCCAGAACTCGTCGTGGCCGGGGCGCACCGACTCGATCGCTTCTTCGCGGGTCTCGCCGACTCGTACACACATCGCCAGGGCACGGTGTTCGCCTCGTTCGAGTGGCCGATCATGGGTCTCCTCGTAGATCTCCGCGAACCGCTCCCAGCGCATCTTCACGAACGAGTGATGGTTG
>CBDUYD010000056.1:0-16709 GCA_965371355.1 uncultured Ilumatobacteraceae bacterium | reverse complement strand
GTTCGAGACGACGATGCCCTCGACCACCGTCGTCAGCGCACCATCATCGGACAGCAGGTACAGGGCGGCCGTCGGCTCGCGCTCGCCGTCGGTCAGGGTGCCGCCCCACAGGCGCCCGACGCGGTCGGTCTTGCCATCGTTGAAGCGGATCTCGGGACGGTCGGGCGCGGGGTGTGCGAGCACATCGACCGAGCCGTCGTCCGGGTCGAACAGCGCGATCCCCAGCCGGAGTCCGACCACGACGGTGCGATCGTGCGTCGGCACCGCGAAGCCGACCTCGCTCGGGAGCTGATACTCGGTCGAGTCCCCGTCGGCGGGGCGCCAGCGGTGGAGCAAGCGCGCCGGGATGTCGACCCGCCACAGGCACTGATCGGCGACCGACCACCACGGCCCCTCGCCCAGTTCGTCGGTGGCATGGAGGGCGACCTCGAGGTTCACGCTGTTCGCTCGCGCGGTCGCCGGTCAGATCAAGGGCTCGGCCGCGGTGCCGAACGTCGGACTCAGATGCGACGTGTCGTTGAAGCAGCGGATCACCCACCTGCCCGGTTCGATGACGACATGGGAGATCGAGGCGTTGTCGGCCCCGAGGAAGGGGAAGCCCTCGCCACCCGACGCGATGTTGAGAACCTGCCCGATCACGCCTCCGTGGACTACGGCGACGACGAGTTGGTTCGGGTGGGCCGCGGCGATGCGGTCGATGCCTCGGCGCACCCTGGCCCCGAAGTCCGCAACGGGTTCACCGTTGGGGATCACGTCCCACCGTTGCTCGCGGTACATCCGTTCGGCGATCGGGTCTCCGTCGGCCACGCGGCGCCGGAGCTCGCCACCCTCCCAGTCGCCGAGGAAGACCTCTCTGAGATCGGGCTCGACGATCGCCTGCTGTCCGAGGAGTTCGAGCAGTGGCGCAGCGGTCTGCAGGGTCCTGCGGAGCGTTGTGACGTATACGGCCGAGATCCGTTCGCCGGTCGAGACGAGCCGATGTGCCGCCTGCTCGGCCTGGCGCACGCCGTCGGGCGCGAGCCCCGGATCACCGTGACCATCGACGAGCGGAAACGACTCGCCCTCGATGAAGGCAGCCGATTCGCCGTGGCGCACGAGCAGGATCTCGCACGCGCCCACGGGCGGGGCGAATCGGGCTTGGCGGAACTCGCGGGTCTCAGTCACCCGCCCGAACCTACCGCCCAACCCCACGGCCCGGCCCTACGACGGCGCCGATCGCTCAGCCGACGGGTTGCACTTCGGTCCAGGCTCCGTAGCCGCCGATGATGTCGGAGACATCATCGAACCCGGACGTGCGCAACAGACTCGCGGCGACCGACGAGCGGTACCCACCGGCGCAGTACACGACCGTGGGTCGTCCGGAATCGAGCTCGCCGATGCGATCGGGCAGCTGGCCGACCGGGATCACGATCGCACCGTCGATCGCGCCGAGCTGTACCTCTCCCGGGTTACGCACATCGACGAGTTGCAGATCGGGCACGTCGGCCCGGCGCTCGTCGAACTGCACGGCGGTGAGTCGCGAGGCGGGCTCGACCAGGTCGGGGTTTGCTGCCATCGCGTCCTGCGGGTGGACGAGATAGCCGACCACCCGATCGAACCCGATGCGCGCCAGCCGGTTCTTGGCCTCGGTCTCGAACCCCTCGTCGACGACGAGCACGATGTCGACATCGGCCGGCACGACCGAACCGGCGAATTCGGCATAACGACCCTCGAGACCGACGTTGATCGCGCCGGCGAGATGGCCCCGCGCAAACTCCTCGGGATCGCGACCGTCGATCAACATCGCCCCCGAATCGACGAGTGCCTGCAGCTCGTCGAGGGCGAGCGACGGAGGCGGCGCGGATTCGTCGAGCAGTGGCCGCTCGTTGCGATTCAGTACGGCGTCGTAGAGGAAGTAGGCCGGCGCCGGGGGCTGACCCTCGGTGACGAGCTCGACGAACGTGGCCTTGTCGGGCGCGAGCAGCGCGTAGTTCGTCTCGCGCTGTTCACCGATCGTGGACGACGTCTCGGTGGACAGGTTCTTGCCGCACGCCGACCCAGCGCCGTGCGCCGGGTACACCCTCGTGGCGTCGGGGAGCGTGAGGATCTTGTCCTGCAGGCTGTCGTAGAGGCAGTCGGCGAGCTCATCGCGGCTGAAGCCGATCGATGCCAGCAGATCGGGCCGCCCGACGTCGCCGATGAACAGCGTGTCACCGGTGAGCACCCCCCACGGCTCGGGGTCGTCGGCGTGCTCCCAGACCACGATGCTTATCGACTCTGGCGTGTGCCCGGGGGTGTGGCGGATCTCGAGGACGACCTCGCCCAGCTCGTACCGCTCGCCGTCGGCGAACTTGCGCGACGGAAAATCGGTGGTCGCGACCGACGAGAACCCGATCTCGGCGCCGGTCGCCGCCGCCAGCTCGAGATGGCCCGACAGGAAGTCGGCGTGGAAGTGCGTCTCGAGGACGAGGTCGATCTTCATTCCGGCGGCGGCGGCATCGCGGACGTACTCGTCGACGTCGCGGCGGGGATCGACGACGATCGCTCGTCCGGTCGTCTCGTCACCGATCATGTAAGACGCCTGCGAGAGGCAGTCGAGGTAGTACTGGGTGAAAAGCATCGCTACTCCTTGGGAGAGGTGTGCCCACCAGTCTAGAAGTGCGCCGCGTTGCTGTGTAGCGCCCGGTCAGCGCGGCCGGTCGGCGCGTTCAGTCGGCGGCCAGCGTCTCGACCGCCTCGCGGTACCTCGCGATCCGGCCGAGGTGACCATCGATGTCGGTCTCACCCGCGTTGTGTGTGGCGATCGCGAGATGTGTCGCGCCGAATCCCTCCATCGTCAGTCCGCGCGACTCACGGATCCGCTCGATCTCGGCAATCCGGTCGACCGACTTCTGGTTCGGTCTGCCGAGCGGGATCCAACCGTCGCCGAGGCGCGCGCACCGGTCGATCACGGCCGGCGCGGACCCGCCGAACAGCACCGGGATCGGCTTCGACGGGCGCGGGAGGATGCTCGCATTCTCGAACCGGTGGAACTCGATGTCGTACTCGACCGGATTCACCCCGACGCCGATACCCAGCTTGAGGCGGTCGCCCGAGAGCACGGCGACCTCGGCGGCCTGCTTCGCGACGAGCACCGCCTGGCGCTGCGGGAGGATCAGGACCGACGTGATCAGTTCGACGCGTTCGGTGACCGCGGCGAGGAATCCGTACAGCACGAACGGCTCGTGGAAGGCGACGTCCTTGTCGTAGGGACCGACGAAGTCGCCGGGCCCGTCGCGGTCGACACCCATCACGTGGTCGTAGATCATCAGGTGGTGCACCCCGAGTTCCTCCGCTCCCTGAGCGTACGCCTCGATCGCGCCCGGATCTGTCCCGATCTCGTCGTGCGGAATGACACCGCCGATCTTCATCCCCCGATGCCTACCACCCGAAACTTGTGCGCGGGATCCCCCTCAGCGGGAACATCCGCACACAGAACGGGTAGGGCGCGCGGGCAGGGAACCGGGTGGCGCGGGCGGGGCGCCGGATCGGTTTATCGAAGGGGGCCGAGGAGGGCGGCGGTGACCTCGGCGGGATCGTCGGACTCGAAGCGGCGGAGCAGCGGGATCGTCCACGACGCGGGGCGGGGCGGACCAGTGACGAGGTAGGCGAGAACCCTCACGGCATCGTCGAGGCGAGCGACCTGCTCGGGACGCTCGTCGACCGGTGTGGCGTAGAGCCTCTGGGCGTTCATCCAGGCGATGTCGCGCGCTCGCTGGAGGGAGAAGTTGAAGATCCGATCGCCTCCGCGCGCGGAGAGCGCCGCGATCCACCCGGCCACGCGGCCGACGTCGCGGACCAGGTCGGGGTATGTCGCGGCGAGGAGATCGTTGATCGCGTCGAAGCCGGGCCGGAGTGCGTCGAGGTCGCCGGTCTCATCGGCGAGTTGCACCACTACCTGCGGGAGGTCGTGGTTGACGTGGGCGTTGATCCCGAGCAGCAGATGCTGGGTGATCAGTAGCCCGCGATCGTCAGCGACGTCGAATGCCGCCTTCCAGCACCCCGGGACAGGACGTTCACCGCGGATCGGCTCGAGGTACCACGCCGCGAACGTACGGGCGAAGTGCTCCATCCGTTCCCGGTCACCGACGCGGCCCTCGGCCGCCGCCCGCTCGACGCGCTGGGTGACCCGTGCGTACATCGCCGGGAAGTAGCCGCTCGCGTCGTCGGCGGCGAGTGCGGCGGCTCGCAGTTCGTCGACCGTCGCGGTGAGCATCGCCAGACGGTACCGCGATGCCTGCGACGCGATGCCTACAACGTGACGACGACCTTGCCGTGCACCTTGCGGTCGGCCATGTCCTGCAGCGCGGTGGCGGCATCGTCGAGCGAGTACGGCGGATAGATCGGTGGTGCGATGGTGCCGGCCGCCGCCATGTCGAGCAGTGTCCGCATCTGCTCGCCGAGCGAATCGGGGTAGCGGCCGAGCGATGCGCCCCAGTGGACACCGACGATCGAGTAGCTCTTGAGCAGCGCGTGGTTCGTCTTCACCTCGGGGATACCGGCGACGAACCCGATCACGAGTAGCCGACCGTCCCAGCCCATGCACCGCCGCACCTGGTGGAACGTGTCACCGCCGACCGGGTCGTAGGCGACGTCGACGCCTCCACCGCTCGCCTCGCGGACGGCGTCGACCCACTCGGGTATCTGGTTGTGGTCGATCACGACATCGGCGCCGATCTCGCGCAGCAGCTCGGTCTTCGTCGCCCCGCCGGCGACCGCGATCGTCCGCGCCCCCATCGCCGCGGCCAACTGGATCGCAGCAGTGCCGGTGCCACCCGCGGCGCCGGTGACGAGGAGCGTCTCGCCCTCCTGCAGCTTGGCCCGATCGCGCAACGCGTACAGCGTCGTGCAGTAGTTGATCGGGATCGCCGCGGCGGTCTCGGCCGAGACGCCGTCGGGCAGCGGGAACACCGCTTCGGCGCTGTGCACGACCTGTTCGGCGAGCCCACCGCTTCCGAGGAACACCACCCGCTGGCCGACCTCGACGTTGTCGACGCCTTGCCCGCACACCGCGATCCGACCGGCGAGTTCGCCGCCGGGCGTGAACCCCGGACCGCTTTTGACCTGGTACATCCCGCGGCACTGCAGTACGTCGGGGAAAGCGAGGCCGACCGCCTCGACGTCGACGAGCACCTGCCCCTCGCCTGCGATCGGCGGTTCCTCGTCGACGAGTCGTAGTTGTTCGGCGGGTTCGCCCAGCTGTTCGAGTCTCCAGATCTTCATGCCCGCACCGTACGCGGTCGGCGCGCCCGCGCTCAGATCCGCTCGAAGTAGCGGCGCCGCTCCCAGTCGGTGACCGCACGGTCGAAGGCCGCGCATTCGGAGTCGAAGTGGTGCGAATAGTGTTCGACCACGTCGTCACCGAGCAAGCGCGCCGCCGCGTCGCTCGACGAGAATCGACGCGTCGCATCGGCGAGCGTGGTCGGCAAGCCGACCGCGTCAGTGGTGTACGCGTCGCCGCGCAGTTCTTCCGGGGGCTCGACCTGATCGGCGATGCCGTCGAGACCGCTCGCCAGCGCCGCCGCGAAGGCGAGGTAGGGATTGGTGTCGGCGCCGGGGAGGCGGCACTCGATGCGCAGGTTCCTGCCGGTGCCCACGATCCGGAAACCCGCCGTGCGGTTGTCGTACGACCACGAGAGTCCCGTCGGCGCCCACGACTGGTGCTGGAACCGCTTGTAGCTGTTGATCGTCGGTGCATAGAACGGCATCAGGTCGGGCGCGTGGCGCATCCAGCCGCCGAGGAACCACCGGAACGCATCGGTCGTGTCGCCATCGGGCGTCGTGAACGCGCTCTCGTCGCCTCGCAGGAGGCTCAGATGGAGGTGGCAACTGCTGCCGGGCTGGTCGGCGTCGGGCTTGGCCATGAACGACACGCTCACACCCTGCGCGTCGGCGAGTTCCTTCATCGCCTGCTTCATCACGACGTGGCGGTCGGCCATCGCGAGAACGTCCGCGTACCGGACGTTGAGCTCGTGCTGCCCGGTCGCCGCCTCACCCTTGGAGGTCTCGACCGGGATCTCCGAGTCGCGCAGCGCGCGTCGCGCGGCACCGACGTAATCCTCGACCCGTGCGCCCTGGAGGAGGTGGTAGTCGTCGACGTACCATCCGGCGGAGTCGAGGTCGCGGTACCCCTTCAGGTGGGCTTCGCGGTAGCTGTCGCGATAGAGGAAGAACTCGAGTTCGCTCGCCGCCATCACCTCGAGGCCGAGCGCCGCTGCCCGCTCGACCTGGCGGCGGAGGATCGACCGGGGCGCGATCGAGACCGGCCGATGGTCGGTGTTGTCGTGGGCATCGCACAACACCATCGCCGTACGGTCGCTCCACGCGCATCGGCGCAGAGTCGAGATGTCGGGAACGAGGTGGAAGTCGCCGTATCCGAGCGCCCAGTTGGCGTACCGGTACCCCTCGACCGGTTCCATCTCCATGTCGACGGTGAAGAGGTAGTCGCACGCGTGCGTTCCCTCGGTGAGCCCTTCCTCGAGGAAGAACCCGCCGTCGAATCGCTTCCCCAACAGGCGACCGTACAGATCGGGAAATGCCATCACGACGGTGTCGATCGTCCCGGCGCCGATCTCGTCGCGCAAATCGTCTGGCGTCATCGCATCGTCCCTCCTGGACTCGTTCCTCCTGATTTCTAGTCGCAGCTCTCGGGCTCGGCCGTCATCGCTCACCCGACCTCGGTCGCCTGCGCGGGCTCGACCCGATTGAGCACCCACAGCGAACCGAGCGCGATCAACGTGCCGAACGCCCATCCGCCGACCACATCGGCGGGGAGGTGGACGCCGTGGACGATCCTGGCGAGGCCGACCAGACCCGCCAGCAAGGCCGGCACCCATCTCCAGCGTCGTGGCAGGACGACCATCACCATCACCGCGGTCGTCGCGGCCACCGCGGCGTGTCCCGAGATGAAGCCGAGGCCGGCGCCGTCACCCTCTCGGACATTGATCTCGGGTAGATACGAGCCGGGACGATCGCGTTCGACGATCTGCTTCACACCCTTCGCTCCGAACCAGGTGATCACCCCGGCGATCGCCGTCGCCGCGCCGAGCCAGCGGTCGCGCGCGAACACGGCGATACCGGCAGCGACGACGACCGGCCCGCCGAGCGTGCCGAACTGCATGATCGGGAAGAGGACCGTGGCAACCCAGTCGGGAGCGTCGTTGATCCACTCGGTGAGGTCGAGTTCCCACCGGGGAATCGGATCCTGCACCGCCACGACGTACGAGGCGCCGAGCGCGGTGGCCGCGACACCTGCGGTCAAACCCGGCCGTCGGAGCGCGTGGAGCCGATCTCGCATTGCCGAACGATAACCACCCGTATGCGATGATGGCAGAACGCTGGCAGCGGGTCATCCGTGAACCGCACCCACCCACATGAGCCTTCCCGCCGCCACATCCACCGACGGAGGCGAGATCCTCGGGAGCGGTTCGACCGAGGAGATCATCCGCCGCTACGTGCGGTCGCCCCAGGATGTCCTCCGGCTCGTGGTGTTCGCCGCGATCACACTGATACTGCTCGCCCTCGCCATCTGGGTGGAGGACTCGATCACCGGTTTCGAGCAGGACGTCATCGAACTGTTCGGGTTCGTCACGCCCGCCATCGAACGCATCCTGCACGGCAGCATCGAGATGATCATCGGTCTCACCGCGCTGACCGTCTTCGTCGTTCCGCTGGTCACCAAGCGCTACCGGCTGTTCGGCTACATTCTCGCCGCGTCCGTGCTGTCGAGCGTGCTGATGTCGGCTGCTCACTGGCTCGTCGACCGGAACGTGAGCACGATCGCGGCCAACGAGCTCGCCGCCCGCGCCGGCATCACCACCGACGTCAGCAGCGGGGTGGTCGGACTCGCACAGCTCTCGGCGATGTTCATCGCCGTCGGGCCGTTCGTCACCCGCCGCTGGCGACGAGCCGGAGCGTTCACGATGGCCGCCGTCGTGCTGCTGCGACTGCTCGTCTCGGCCGAACTCCCCTCCGATGCCCTGCTCGCGCTCCCGCTGGGAGCGACCTGCGGTACGGCGGTGCTCCTCGCCTTCGGACGTCCCGATCGCCGCCCGACACCCGCCGCCATCGCTGCTGCCCTCGCCGACACCGGACTGCCGGTCAACGAGGTCCACCCCGCACCGGTCGACGCCCGCGGATCGACGCCGTACTTCGCAACGCTCGACGACGGAACCAGGTTGTTCGTCAAGGTGCTCGGCGCCCAGAACCGTGCCGCGGACCTGCTGTTCCGCTTCTACCGCATGCTGCGGTACAAGGACATCGGTGACGGCCGGCCGTTCTCGTCACTCCGTCGAACGATCGAACACGAGGCGCTTGTCGCGCTGTTCGCCCGCGACATCGGTATCCGTACGCCGCGCCTGCGCGGGGTGGTCGACGTCGGCGCCGACTCGATGCTCCTTGCCTATGAGCTGATCGACGGAGTCTCGCTCGACAACCTCGCGGACGACGCGGTCACCGACCAGCTGATGCGCGGCATCTGGGAACAGGTGGCGCTCCTGCGTCGCAACCGGATCGCCCATCGCGATCTCCGCCGCGCCAACGTCTTCGTCGCCGAAGGTCCACCCGACACCTCCGTCTGGATGATCGACTTCGGCTTCTCGGAGGTCGCCGCTGCAGAGGGGCTCCTCGACGCCGACGTCGCCCAGCTCCTCGCCTCGCTCGTGGTCGTCGCCGGACCGGAGCGCACGGTCGCGGCAGCGGTCGACGTACTCGGTCCGGACGTCGTCGGCGGCGCCCTTCCGCGCCTCCAGATGACGGCACTGAGCGGTGCCACGCAGACATCGCTCAAGCGGCACAAGGGCCTCCTCGGGCAGTTGCAGGACGAGGTGATGTCGCGATGCGGAGTTGGTGACGTCGACTTCGTCGCCCTCGAACGCATCACCCGGGGGATGATCCTCACGATCGCCGCGGTCGCCCTGGCGACGTACTTCCTGTTCCCGCAGCTCGCCGACCTGCCCGGGATCATCGACCAGGTCGAGGCTGCGAACTGGGGCTGGACACCGCTGATCATCCTCGCCTCGACGTTCACGTATCTCGGGGCGGCGCTGGCGCTCGCCGGCGCGGTGCCGAACCGCCTGAGCGCCGGTCCACTCCTCGCGGCGTCGCTCGGATCGTCGTTCGCCAGCAAGCTCGCGCCGGCAGGTCTCGGCGGCATGGCGCTCAACGTCCGTTTCCTCCAGAAGCAGGGAGTCGATCGCGCGGTGGCCGTATCGGGTGTCGGCCTCGACACGATCGCCGGTATCGCCGGCCACCTCAGCCTCATCGGGATCTTCATCGTCTGGGCCGGACGCGATGCGTTCGGCAGCTTCTCGCTCCCCGACCCGAAATGGTTCATCGTCGGCATCGGGGTGACGGTCGCACTCGTCCTGCTCAGCTTGGCCATCGGGCCGGTTCGCAGGATGATCTTCGAGAAGCTGCTCCCGGTGCTCGCCCGGGCGTTCGACGGTGTCGGCAGCGTCCTGCGCCGTCCGGTGAAGGTCGCGATGCTGCTCGGCGGATCGATCCTGCTGACCCTCGCCTACCTCACGACCCTCTACTTCAGCATCCAGGCGTTCGGCGGGGGGCTCGCGTTCGCCACCATCGGTGCGGTGTTCCTCGTCGGGTCGGCGGTGGCGCAGGCCGCGCCGACACCCGGCGGCCTCGGGGCGGTCGAGGCGGCGCTGATCGGCGGTCTCGTCGCCGCCGGGCTCGACAACTCGATCGCCGTGCCCGCCGTGTTCCTCTACCGGTTGTTCACGTTCTGGCTGCCCGTCGTCCCCGGCTGGCTCTCGTTCACCTGGCTCCAGCGCAACGACTACCTGTAACCCGCCCGCATCGTTGACGATCAGGCCGGGCAGGTACGGCAGTGGCCGTAGACGTCGATCGTGTGACCGTGGGGGACGAAGTCCTCGGCTCGGCCGAGGCGGACGAGGGCAACGTCGAGCGCGGCCTCGATCTCGGCGTCGAACACCACGTCGCGGATCGACCCGCACGACTCGCAGATCAGATGGTGGTGGTGCTCGGTCAGTTCCTCGGCGAGTTCGTAGCGGGCGTGATCTCCAGCGTGCGCGAGTCGGCGAACCACCCCGGCATCCTCCATCAACGAGAGATTGCGGTAGGCGGAGCTGAGTGCGAGATCGGTCGACAGTTCGAGCAGTTCCGGCAGGGTGACCGGACCGCCCGCCGTGCGGAGTCCGTCGACGATCGACCGGCGGCCGCGGGTGTATCGCAGGTCGTGCTCGCTGAGCCGCTCGTCAACCGCGCGATCGAGTTCGGACGTGGCAGCCATGACGCCACCCACGATACTGCTGCGGCGATTCGGGATGATCAGGACGTCAGCGACTCGAAGCGCTCGGCGTCGATGTTTCCGCCCGAGACGATGATCCCCACGCGCTCGCCGCGCCACCGTCCCGATGCGACACCGGCGCCGAGCGCGGCGATGCCGACGGCGCCGCTCGGCTCGATCCGCAGATCGAACAGTTCCCGGAACCGCCTCATCGCCGCCACGATCTCACCTTCGCTCACCACCACGACCTCGCCGACCAGCCGGCGGTTGATCGCGAACGTCTGCTCGCCCGGGATCGTGACGGCGAGGCCGTCGGCGATCGTCGGCGGATTCGCGATCGCGAGGCGCTCGCCCGCCAGCAGCGACCGGCGCGTGTCGTCGGCCATCTCAGGCTCGACGCCGATCATCCTGCAGCTCGGCGACAGCGCCAGCGCCGCCGACGCACAGCCGGCCATCAGCCCACCGCCGCTCATCGGCACGATCAGTGCATCGAGCGGGCCGACCTCGTCGATCAGTTCGAGCGCCGCTGTGCCCTGCCCCGCCTGTACGAGCCAATCCTCGAACGGGTGCACGAACGTCGCTCCGGTGCGCGCGGCGTGCGCCCGCGGCGCCAACTCGCGATCGTCGACCCCGCGATCGAAAGTCACGATGTTCGCTCCGTACTCCTCGATCAAGCCCCGTTTCGCCGCCGGGGTGTCCGCGGGGATGAACACGGTCGCGGCCATCCCCAACAAGGACGCGGCGCATGCCACCGCGGCGCCGTGGTTACCCGACGATACGGCGACGACGCCTCGCGACCGGTCGGCGGACGGGATGTTGGAGAGCCGGTTGAACGCCCCGCGGAACTTGAACGAGCCGGAGCGCTGCATCGACTCGGCCTTGCAGAACGTCGAGCCGCCCGGCGGATCGAGATCGGGATGCGTCAGCACCGGCGTGCGCTCGGCGTGGACCGCGATCGCGGCGGCGGCGCGGCGCAAGTCGTCGATCGGGATCGGCTCACCCCGGTCCGGCTCGTACGTCATGCCCGGCGGACGCTCCGCGTTCGGCGCACCGCTTCAGCACCCTCGAGCGCGAGGAGCACGACGAAGAACTGGGCGACAGCGATCCCCGCCACGGTCGCCGAGGCCGCGGTGTCGGCGTGGTAGCTGATCGTCAACCCGACGATCACCGCGAGCCAACCGAAGACGACCGCCAACGCCATCGCCGCGGGGATCCGCTTGACCAGCAGCACCGCGGTCGCCGGCGGCGCCACCAGCAACCCGAACACGAGCAGGGTCCCGACGATCCGGAACGTCGATACGATCGCCAACGCGAGCAGGGTGAGCATCGCGGCGTGTGCGAGACCCGGTCGGAGGCCGAGCAGCTCGGCCTTGTCGCGACCGACCGACAGAGCGACGAACGCACGATGCCCGAGTATGAGTCCCACCGCGGTGACGACCAGAGCTGCCGCCCCGAACCAGAAGTCGACGTCGCGCACTCCGAGGATGTCGCCGAACAGGAACGACGTCAGGTCGCCCGCGAAGGTGGGCTCACGGCTGATGATCACCACCCCGAGCGCCAACATCCCGACGAACAGCAGCCCGATGGCCGTGTCGTCGGACAGCCGGGTCGTGCGGTGCACCGTATTGATCCCGACGACCATCACCAATGCGCTGATCATCGCGCCGAGCGTGACGTCGAAACCCCAGATCACGGCGAGGGCGATTCCCGGGAGCACACCGTGGGCCATCGCGTCGCCGAAGAAGGCGAGTCCCCGGACCACGACCCAGGTCCCGATCAGCGCCGTGACCGTCGCCGCGAGCAGCCCGCCGAACAGCGCGCGTTGGGTGATCTGTGACCCGAAGGCGTCGGTGAAGAGGTCGAACATGTCGTCAGCGCAGCGCCGCTGCGATCCGTTCGGCATTGAGGCGCATCATCGCGAGGTAGGTCCCGGCTCCCGAGCCGGGTTCGCCGAGACCGCCACTGAACAGCTCGACGACGACCACCCGCTCACCGTCGATCTCGCCGACCTCGCTCGCCAGGGCATCGGCGAGGCGGGCCGATTCGGTCGTCTCGGCGAAGACGACCGGCACCCCGACCTCGCGGATCGTGTCGGCGAGCGCCTCGAGACCGGCGGCCGAGGGCTCGGCGCTCGTCGTCATCGAAGGAATGATCGTGCCGACCACTGCGAGGTCGTAGCGGTCGGCGAACGGCCCGAACGAATCGTGGTTGGTCACCATGATCCTCCGTCGGGCGGGGATCGTGTCGAGCTCGGTCATGATGTGGGCGTCGAGGGCATCGAGGTCGGCGATGTAGTTCTCCACCGACGTCGACAGTAGATCGGAATCCGCGACGAGCGGAAGGAGCTCACGCTCGAGCGCCTCGACGACCGCGACGACGTTCGTGGGATCCATCCAGATGTGAGGATCATCGATCGCCCGGCCCTCGTCTCGGAGATGATCGCTCGCCACGAACACATCGGTGTTCGCGGAGACCGAGTCGATCACGTCGGCCATCGCAGCCTCGAGGTTTCTCCCGTTGGTGATCAGCAGGTCGGCCCTTTCCATCGACTCGGCCTGTTTCGCCGAAAGCGCGAAGTCGTGCGGATCGGCCCCCGGCGGCATGATGACCTCGACGTCGACCGAATCGCCGACAGAGGTGCTCACGACGTCGCCGAGGATCGCCGTCGTCACGACCACCTGTGGCTTGTCGCCGCCCGTCGGGGCACCCGAATCGGCTGCGCCACCGTCGCGTCCGGTGGAGGCACATCCCGCGGCGGCCGATCCAAGAGCGGCCGCGAACAGGATAATGAGACTCTTTCTCACATTGATAGGGTACGGTCATCGTTCCCCCCGATCCAACGCACCCGGCCGATCCAACGCACCCGGCCGTGTCACACCGTTCGAACGTGACAAACCGGCCGACGATCGTCCTGCGGAACCTCTCCGTCGAACGCGGGCGCAAGCTGGCCCTCGAGATCGAACGGCTCGACATCGGGCAGGGTGTGACCGCACTGGTCGGACCGAACGGATCGGGCAAGTCGACGCTGCTCCACGCGGTCACCGCACTCCTTCCGGCGAACGGCACGATCGAGGTGTTGGGGGGCACGCCGGCCGCCGCACGCCCTCGCGTCGCGTACGTGCTCCAGAGCCAGCACGCGTCCGAGCACCTTCTCGTCACCGCCCGCGAGGTGGTCGCGCTCGGCCGGGCGACGACGCGCGGGGCGTTCCGGCCACTCACGTCGGCCGACCGGGAGGCGATCGACGCGTCGATGGGGCGGCTCGAGATCGCAGACCTCGCCAATCGCCATCTGGCCGACATGTCGGGTGGGCAGCGTCAGCGGGTCTTCGTCGCCCAGGGGCTGGCCCAGGACGCGGAGATCCTTTTGCTCGACGAGCCCGTCGCCGGACTCGACATCGCTTCGATCCAGGGGATCCGTCGCGTCATCGACGAGGAACGCGAGGCAGGGCGCACGATCGTGGTCGCCACCCACGATCTCGGCGACGCCGCACGGGCGGACCAGGTGGTGCTCATCGACCGGCGGGTGATCGCCGCGGGGCAGCCCGACGAGGTGTTGACGCCCGACCATCTTCGCGCCGCGTACGGCACGCGCGTGCTCGATCTCGGGGATGGTTCGATCGCGGTCGACGACGGCGTGCACCACGACGACCATGAGCACCACCATCACGACGAGCATCACGAGCGCGACGGACGCGACGGACGCGACGACCCCTGACCCGGGTCGGGACGCAACGGGGTCAGGGCGAAGTGGTGCGCGCCTCGCGCGTCAACGTTCGATCGAGGATGCCGAGCGTCGATCGCAGCGCGAGTTCGGAGATGATCGGGAAGATGTCGCGCTCGCGCCACTCATCATGGATCTCGGACCAGTCGTAATACGAGGTGACCAAGGTGCCATCGTCGGTGGGCTCGAGGGTGTAGCCGTAGATGTGCCCGATCGGCGGCTGGATTGCGCCGTCGATCGTCCAGGCGATCTCGCGATCCTGGTCGAACGCCGAGATGACGACGGTGACGTCGTACTCGCCGAGTGGGAAGTCGTTGAGGGCCTCGCGGTCCATGTGCACGACGAACGTGTCGCCGACCGCACCCGCAGGCTCGCCGCTCGCGGCCATCAGCATGCCGGACGCGTCGATCGTGACGTGTCCCTGTGGGTCGCGCAGGATGTTGAAAATGTCGGCGGCGTCGGCCTTGATCGGCCGCTGGACCTCGATTCGTTCGGTCATGGAGCGCATCCTGCCACACCGATTCGGCGGCCGGTATCCGAATCGGCGAGGCTGACGCGATGACCGGGACCGTCGAGGTGTTCTCCGACGTCACCTGCCCGTTCGCTCACGTCGGATTCGAGCGGATCGTCGCCGAACTAGCCGCCCACCACGCGGTGGCCGACGTCCACATGCGCGCCTGGCCGCTCGAGTGGGTCAACGGCGTGCCGCTCGACCACGACGCGGTCGGCGCGAAGGCCGCGACCCTCACGGCTCGGCTCGGCATCGACTCGTTCGGCGGGCTCGACGCCGGGGCATGGCCGACGACGACCATTCCGGCGCTCGAGCTCACCGCCGCCGCGAACGAGGTCGATCTCACCACCGGCCTCGCGGTCGGACTCGCGATCCGTGCCGCGCTGTTCCGGTTCGGCCGCGACATCTCAGACCCGGATGTGCTCGCCGAGATCGCTGCAGCTCACGACGTCGAGCCCGGCTCGGCCTCAGCCGACGCGGTACACCGCGACTATGCCGAGGGGAAACGGCGGGGCGTGCGCGGGTCTCCGCACTACTGGGCCGGTGACGACGAGTTCTTCTGTCCCGCGCTCGTCATCGGTCACGACGAGGAGGTCGGGCTGACAGCCGATTTCAATCCGGTGGGACTCTCGTCGTTCCTCGACGGAGTGACCGGGTCCTTCGAGTAGGCGGCGATCGAGCGGCGAACCCTCCGCCACGATCATCACCGCACGATCGTCACCGCACGACGATCACCGGTCGACGACTGCGGGCACCGGCAGCGATTCGATGCCGGTATCGCGCGGCAGACCCGATGGGCAGGTCCCTTCGACACCGGCATCGGCACCGACGATGCGATCGGCGGGTCCACCCAGGCGCCGCAGCGCGAACAGCACCGGCACCGCGAGGCTCGTGAAGAGACCGCCCACGACGTAACCGGCACTGAACGACCGGTTCTGGGCGATCGAACCGAGCCCGATCTGGCCTCCCACCCCGCCGACCGACACGACCATCGCGTCGAATGACACGACCGTCGCGCGGTGCTCGCTCGTCGTGACGTGGTGGAGATACGACTGGCGCACCGGCGACATCACGCCCATCGCACCGGCGACCACGAGGAGCCCCGCGACGGCGACGGCGAACGACGATGTCAGCCCGATCGTTACCGCCGCCACGGTGCTGACGGCCGACGCGCTGATCAGGAGCGTGCTCCGCCGACGACACCGCCTGCTCAGCCAGTCGACGAGCTGGTTGCCGACGATCGTCGCCAGCGACACGCCGGCGGTGACGAGTCCGACCACCCACACCGCGTCGCGTCCGAGCAGTTCGAGGAAGTAGGGCTGTGCCGCATAGAAGGCCCAGCCGAAGAAGACGCCGCGAATGGATCCGGCGATCATCAGCAGCCGGAGCCCCGGCTGACCCCAGCCGTACGCGATGCCGACCGCCGCCTGCTCGCGCATCTGACGGGGCAGCTCGTGGAGACTGAACCTCCTGGGCGTGAACCCGACCTCGGTCATCATCCGCGCGGCGATCACGAAGACGACGGCGAGGACGCCGGCACGGACGAGGTACGGCACCGCGAGATTCCACTGACCGAGGAATCCGCCGAGGATCGTGCCGACGAACATCGAGGCTCCACTCACCTGCTGACCTCGGGCGAAGACGTGATCGAGACCACCGTGATCGCCCACGCTGTTCAGACCGTCGACGAGCCATGCCTCGAGCGCGCCGGAAAAGAACGTGAAGCCGAGACCCATCAGCACCGAGATCGCACCGAAGACGACCCACCCCGCGCCCGCCTCGCCGGCGACGACGTAGAGGACGGTGGTGACGCCGAGCACGAGCACGCTCAACAGATACGAGAGCCTGCGACCGAGCGTGTCGGCGATGACGCCAGTCGGTATCTCGAACAGGACCATCCCGACCGAGAACAGTGCATTGACCACGAAGACCTCGCTGATACCGAGGCCCGAGTCGAGAAGGAACAGCGTATTGACGCTCCAGATCAACGACGCCGCGAACGTGTACATCCCAGCGAGCACCATGTAGGTGCGCACGATCCGCTCAGCGGTCATCGCCGCCCAGCCTCACATATCGGTCATCGGCAGGGATCGACGTCCGGACCGCGCGAGCATTCGGCTTCGGTCGCTGGTGGCCCGGCGTTGACCTCGTTCACCAGATCGATGAGCTGCCCGAGAACGTCGAGTCGCTCCTCG
>CBDUYD010000055.1:0-17260 GCA_965371355.1 uncultured Ilumatobacteraceae bacterium | reverse complement strand
CGCTGCGCTTGGGTCGACTCCTCCGTGCGGCTCGTCGCTGGCGCTTCCCTCGCCGTCTCGATGGTCGTCGCCGCCCTCCGCTGCGCTTGGGTCGACTCCTCCGTGCGGCTCGTCGCTGGCGCTTCCCTCGCCGCCTGCCGCGCCGCCCCCGACACTCGCACCGCCGCCGTCCGTGTGGTCGCCGCCACCCGCGTAATCGGCTTGCACATCGTCGGGGTGTGTGCTTCCGAGTGCCCGGGATCCGACGGTGAGGGTCTCGAGTTCGTGCTCTTCGGCGTGCGCCTCGCCCTTGTGGTATTCACCGGCAGCCGC
Source organism: uncultured Ilumatobacteraceae bacterium (assembly GCA_965371355.1). GTDB lineage: Bacteria > Actinomycetota > Acidimicrobiia > Acidimicrobiales > Ilumatobacteraceae > JASJHI01. The sequence continues at coordinate 16,948 of CBDUYD010000055.1, read as the reverse complement.
GCCGCGCGGCTCGCCGAAGAAGGTCAGATAGGTCGCCCGGGTCATGTAGGCGGCGGTGAGGACGGCGCCGAAGAGTCCGACCCAGAACAGGAAGGTGTAGCCGGCGTGGCCGACGTTGTCGATGATCTCGTCCTTCGACCAGAACCCGGCGAACGGGAACACGCCGGTGAGCGCGAGGGTCGAGATGATCCACGAGGCGAACGTGATCGGCATCTTCTTGCGGAGCCCGCCCATGTCCTTCTTCATGTCGAAGGAGTGGTGCGAACCCGAGTGGCTCACCGACCCGGCGCACAGGAACAGGCACGACTTGAAGAAGGCGTGGGTGAAGATGTGGAACACGGCGGCCAGCCATGCACCGGTGCCGAGACCGAGCATCATGTAGCCGAGCTGCGACACGGTGGAGTAGGCGAGCACCTTCTTGATGTCGTCCTGCACGAACGCCAGCAGCGCGGCGATGATGATGGTGATCCCGCCGATGATCGCGATGAACGACAGCCCACCGGTACCGATGTTGAAACCGGTCCAGAAGAGCGGATAGATGCGGGCGACGAGGAAGACGCCGCCGACCACCATGGTCGAGCTGTGCAGGAGGGCCGAGACCGGTGTCGGCCCGGCCATCGCGTCGGGCAGCCATGTGTGGAGGGGGAACTGGCCGGACTTGCCGATGGCGGCGATGAACAGTGCGACCGCGCCCCACAGGATGACCTGGCTCGATCCCTCGCCCGACAGCGCCCACGCCTGGATCGCCTGGATGTTGAAGCCGTTGGAGTCGAGGTTGTCCTGTGCCCAGGCGTTGGCGCCGAAGAAGACGATCGCCGTGCCGACGAGTAGACCCATGTCCCCCACGCGGACGGTGAAGAAGGCCTTGAGCGCAGCGACGGAGTTGACCTCCTCCTCCCACCAGTGCCCGATCAGCATGAACGAGCAGAGGCCCATGATCTCCCATCCGAGGATCAGCTGGACCATGTTGGGTGCCATCACCATCACCAACATGCCCGCGGAGAACAGCGTGAGGGCACCGAAGAACTGGGTGTACCGGCGATCGCCGCGCAAGTAGTCGAGACTGAACACCTGGATGAGCAGCGAGATGAAGGCCACCAGCCACAGGATCAGCACCGAGAGGCCGTCGGCGGTCGAACCGATGCCGAACTCGAGGCCGCCACTCTGCCACCAGACCCACGTGTTGGTCACCGGCTCGACGAACGGCTCGAAGTGGCCGCCCTCGGTCGCCTGTGGCACGAGCGAACGGGCGAATCCTCGCACCGCGCCGAGCGCGCCCTCGCCGCCGTGCCCGTCGGCGACATCGACCCTGTCGATCCACTGATAGGCGGCACCGGTCGCGAGGACGGTGGATGCACCCAACGCGGCGAGTCCGAACTCGGAGCCCTTCATCGGCATCCGCTTGCCGAAGAGAACGATCAGCGCGTACGCGATCGCAGGGATCACACCGATCAGCCAGAGGTTTTCGAGGAACCAGCCGGCGGGCAGGCCGAACTGGTCTTCAGCGGCCAGCATGTCAGCCCTTCATCCGCGAGAGTTCGTCGAGCCTGATCGAACGGCTGTTGCGGTAGATCATCAGCACCATCGCCAACCCGACACCGACCTCGGCGGCGGCGATGGCGATCACGTACAGCGCGAACACCTGGCCGTCGATGCTGTCGTTCATCAGTGCGAAGGCGATCAGGTTGAGGTTCACCGAGTTGAGGATGAGCTCGATCGACATCAGCACCATCACGGCATTGCGACGGGCGATAACGCCGTACACGCCGATCGAGAACAACGCCGCCGCGAGGATCAGGAAATTCGCTGCGTACATGCGCTTGTCAGTCCCTTCTCGCCAGCACCATTGCGCCGATCGCGGCGGCGAGCAGGATGAACGAGATCGCGAGGAATGGCACGAGGTACGGCGACAAGACGTTGTCGGCGATCCCCTCGGTGCTCGGCGGTGGGGCGTCGGCGATGACGCTGTCTTCGAAGGCGTCGAGGATCACCCACGCCAGCAAGCCGAACAGCAGCACGGCGACGGGGATCCCGAGCGCCCACGTCGAGTTGTTGAGACCGGTCTCGCTCCCGATCTGGGCGCGGGTGAGCATGATGCCGAAGAGGAACAGCACCGTGACCGCACCGATGTAGACGAGCACCTGCGACACCGCGACGAACTCGGCCGCGGCGAGGATGTACTGCGCCGCCATCCCGCCGAGCACGACGACCAACCAGAGCGCGGCGTGCACGAGGTTTGTCGTGGTCACCACCCGCAGCGCCCCGAACAGCATCATCGCGGCGATGATGTAGAACGCGACGTTCTGGGCGACGTTGACGTCGCCGCCTTCGATGACCAGCGCGATCATCGCGTCACCTCGACCGATCGCGCCATCGCGACATCACGATCACTCATTTCTTCTGCGCCCCCGGGTCGAGCTCGGGTGCCTCAGGCACGGTCTCCATCCACTCGCCGAGCTTGTCCTTGTCGTGCAGCAGGTCGGCGATCTTCGGCTCGGAGTACTCGTACTCGGGACTCCAGAACAGCGCGTCGAACGGGCACACGTCGACACAGATTCCGCAGTACATGCACAGCGCGTAGTCGATGTCGAAACGATCGAGATGGTTCACCTGGCGCGGTTTGCCACCCGCCCGCCGGGGCGGGGCGAGCTGCTTGTGGCCCTCGATGTAGATGCACCAGTCGGGGCATGAGCGGGCGCACAACATGCAGGCGGTGCAGTTGTCCTCGCGCAGCCCGATGACACCGCGCGCACGGAGCGCAGGCGTCTCCTTCTCATGCGGGTACTGCACGGTGTTGGCGCCCTCGGTGACGGTCGTGGTGAGCGTGCCGAACGTGACGCCGAGGCCCTTGATGAAGCCCGGAACCTTCACCATCTAGATCGCCACCTTGAGGACCGCCGTCACCGCGATGTTGGCGAGCGAGATCGGGATCAGCACCTTCCACGCGAAGGTCTGGAGCTGGTCTTCGCGGAATCTCGGAGAGCTGAACCGCACCCACATGATGATGAATGTCAGCAACAGCATCTTCGTGAACATGATGATCGGACCCACGATGTTCATCCAGTTGTCGACGTCGGCGAGTGTGTCCCAACCGAACCACGAGAAAGGCACGCCCCAACCGCCGAGGAAGAGCACAGAGGCGAAGAACGCGAACACGCCCGCGGTGGCGAACTCGGCGATGAAGAAGATCAGGAACCGGAAACCGGAGTACTCGGTCATGTAGCCCGAGACCAGCTCGGACTCGGCGATCGGCATGTCGAACGGCGGCTGGGTCAATTCGGCCTGGACAGCGATCATGAAGATCAGGAACCCGACGAACTGGGTGATCACGTACGGGTTGCCGACCCAGTCGATGCCGAAGATCGCGCCCGTGTTCTGCGACACCACGATGTCCTGCAGGTTCATCGTTCCGGCCTGGATGACAACACCGAGGGTGGCGAGCACCATCGGGATCTCGTAGGCGATGAGCTGACCGGCGGCGCGCAGGCCGCCGAGCAGGGAGTACTTGTTGGCGCTCGCCCAGCCGGCGACGACGATGCCGAGAACGCTCACCGAGGCGACCGCGAGCGCGTAGAAGACACCCGTCTCGAGGTTCGTGAACAAGGCGTCTGGCCCGAACGGGATCACGACGACGAGCAGGAACGTCGACATGAGCACGATCAGCGGAGCCATCTTGAAGATCGGCTTGTCGGCGGCGTCGGGAGCGAGGTCCTCCTTCTGCAGCCACTTGCCGACCTCGGCGAGGAGCTGCATCGAGCCGTACGGACCGGCCTCCATCGGACCGAGTCGGCTCTGCATGAACGACATCATCTTGAACAGGAACAGGTAGACGATCGTGCCCGCCGGCAACATCACCGCGACCAGCCCACCGAGCACGCGCAGCAGCGATTGGCCCCAGTACGGGATCTCGGTGGCCAGCAGCGCGCTCATCGATCGATGTCGCCCAGGATGAAGTACAGCGAGGCGAGGATCGTGATCACGTCGGGCACGTAAACACCCTTGAGCACCCAGGGTGCGATCGAGATGTTGTTGAAGCTGGCCGATCGGATCTTGACCCGGAACGGCCCGAGATCACCCCTCGACACCACGTAATAGCCCATCTCGCCGAGCGGGTTCTCCGTCGAGACGTATGCCTCGCCCTCGGGCACCTTGATGATGCGCGGCACCTTCGTCATCACGGGGCCCGCCGGGATCTGATCGAGCAACTGATCGACGATCTTGCACGACTCCCGGGTCTCTTGGAGACGTACCCAACAGCGGGCGAAGCTGTCGCCGTCGGGATGTGTCCAGACCTTCCAGTCGGCGAGGTTCCACGAGAGCGGCAGTTCCTGGTCACGACGCAGGTCGTAGTCGATCCCGCTGGCTCGCATGTTTGCGCCCGAGAGCCCGTACTCCCGGGCGACCCGGGCGGGGATCACGCCGATGCCGCGCATGCGACGCTGGAAGATCTCGTTGCCGAAGAGCAGATCGTCGATCTGGTCGCAGAAGCCCTGGAGCTTGCGCATCACGACCCGCGTCTCGTCGATCCAACCCTTCGGGAGGTCGTCTTTGAGACCTCCGATGCGATCGAAGTTGGGGTGGAATCGGCCGCCGGTCGCACCCTCGATCAGGTTGAGGACGTACTCGCGGTCGCGGAAGGCGAAGAAGACCGGGGTGATCGCGCCCATCTGCACGCCGAGGTCACCGAGGAACAACGTGACGTTGGCGATGCGCGACAACTCGAAGAGGATCGTGCGGATCACCTGTGCCCGCGGTGGTGCCTCGATCTCCATCAATTTCTCGGCGGCGAGGATGAAGGGCACCTCGTTGGCGAAGCTCCCGAGCCAGTCGATGCGGTTGATCAGCGTCGTCACCTGGGGATAGGTACGAACCTCGGTGAGCTTCTCGTACCCGCGATGCATGTAGCCGCACGAGGGATCGGCCCAGACGACCTGCTCGCCATCGAGCCGGCAGACGATGCGCAGGGTGCCGTGCGTAGCAGGGTGCTGCGGACCGATGTTGAGGGTCATCCCTTCGGTCTCGAGTTCGACGTTGAGCCGCGCGTCGGCCGCCTGTCCCGCGATGTAGCCGAGCTGCTGACGCTCCGAGAGCATGCTCATGGGCGACTCCCGATCACGACGCGCCCGCCTCTTCGTCGTCAAGCACGGGCATCGGTTCGACGTCGACGATTCCCGGCCACGGCTTGACCATGCGAGCGACGAGCGGGAAATCCTTGCGCAGCGGATTGCCCTCGAACCCGGTCGGCAGGTAGATGTTGCGAAGGTCGGGGTGGTGGTTGAACCCGACGCCGAACATCTCGTGGCACTCGCGCTCGTGCCAGTTGGCCCCGGCGAACACCTCGACCCACGAGTCGAGGAGTGGGTCGTCGTCGTCGACATCGACCTTGATCGTGATTCCGACGTGGCGCCCGATATCGGTCAGGCGGGCGAACACCTGCATGCGCGTCTCGCCGCCGGTGACACCCTGGCGGATCTCGGTGTCGGGTTCGACCGGCTCGGCGGTCGGGTCGTCCTCACCCTTGCCGTACGGCGACGGCATCCAGTCGATCGCGGACAGGAACGAGAACGTGGTGAAACCGCCAGCGAAGAGCGCCTTGGCCGTGTCGAGCCACGCGTCGGTGCGCACGCGCACCCAGAGGTCGTCGTGCGGTGAGATGTGCTCAGCGATCAGCGCGTCGCCGATGCGCTCGCGGAGATCGGCGACGATTCCCTCGCGGAGCCCATCGCCCGGCAATGCCGCGACCGACCCCTCCTCGCTCGTGGCGCTGTCGTCACTCAATGGGGCCACCGCCAACGACGATCGGCTCTGGCCGGTCGACGATCGGCTCGGAGATGCCGTGGGTGCTCTCGCCCGGTTCCCACTCGACCGCGATCGCCGACTCGGGGTCATCTCGAAGGAACGCTCCGTCATCGTCACGGTCGCCACGCCACTTCGCGGCCATGTCCTCGTTGCGGATCCGTTGCTGCAGGAGAACGATTCCTTCGAGGAGTGCCTCGGGTCGGGGCGGGCAGCCCGGAACGTAGATGTCGACCGGGATGATCTGGTCGACCCCCTTGGTGACCGAGTAGCTGTCCCAGTACGGGCCACCGCAGTTGGCGCACGAGCCCATCGAGATCGCGTACTTGGGCTCGGGCATCTGCTCCCACAGACGCTTGACCGCCGGCGCCATCTTGTCGGTCACGGTGCCCGAGATGACCACGAAATCGGCCTGCCGCGGACTCGCGGGGAGCGGGATCACACCGAGGCGCATCACGTCGTAGCGTGCCGATCCGAACGCCGCGCCCATCTCGATCGCGCAGCACGCGAGCCCCCACTGGTACACCCACATCGAAGACGAGCGGCTGAGGTTGAGTAGCCTGGTCAGCGGTGCGGGCAGCCGACCCTTCTCGACTAGACCCATCTGAGCAGTCCTCTCTTCCAGGCGTAGACCAGCCCATCGAGCAGCAGCACGATGAACACCAGCATGACGACCAGCCCGAACGTGCCGTACCGCTCGATCGAAGCGGCCCACGGGAAGAGGAACACCGCCTCGACGTCGAAGATGACGAACAACAGGGCGAAGAAGTAGTAACGGATCTGGCTCTGCGACCATCCCATGCCCACCGGATCGACGCCGGACTCGTAGGCGATGCTCTTCTCGGCCGACGGCGAGTCGGGTCGCAGCACGGACGCGACACCGAGCAGCAACGCACCGATCGAGAGGGCGGCAACGCCGAACCACACGACGGTCAGGTAATCGCGGAGGAACAGCGACATCGGGGGACGAAGATATCAGGGCTCGTGAAATCCCTCCCAAACCCGAACGTTCAGATATCTCGAACCGATCTCGCGGTGACCCGTCGCGCCGCGGCGATCGTCGCGCTCGTCGCGCTGGCGGTGGTCGGGGTGTCGTGCAGCGCAGGCGGCGCCGACACGCCCAGCGCCTCGAGTGCGTCCGCCGAGACGGCCCCATCCCCGCCCGCCACGCCGGGTCAGACGAGGTCCGATCGTGCCGCGACGACCGCGGCAACGTCCACAACGATCGGGGCGACGACCACCGCGGTGGCAACGACCGCGGCGACGACGACCGCTGTGACGACGACCGGGATGACGACGACCGGGGTGACGACGACGATCGGGGCGTCCGCGAGGTGGGTCCGACACCCGTCCGGCGACGAATGCCGGTGCGCCGACGGATCCGACCACGCCTTCCACACCCGGGCCGGCGACCCCTCGAAGGTGCTGTTGTACTTCCAGGGTGGCGGCGCCTGCGTCGACGAGGTCACCTGTCGCTCGACCGACGGCACCTACAAGGCGGGCACCTGGCCCGAGGACCACCCCGACGACAGCTGGTCGGGAATCTTCGCCGTCGACGAGCCGCGCAACCCGTTCAACGGCTGGACGTACGTCTACGTGCCCTACTGCTCGGCCGACTTCTTCCTCGGTGACACGGTCACCGATCACGGATCCGGCCTGACGATCGAACACCGCGGCGCCAACACCGCGAGACGAGCGCTCGACCACGTCGTCGAACAACACGGCGACCTCGAGCAACTCGTGGTCGCGGGGACATCGGCCGGAGCGGTACCGACACCGCTCATCGCCGGGCTCGCATCAGACGCGCTCCCCGGAGCCGAGATCACGGTGCTCGCGGATGGCGCCGGCGCGTATCCGAGCGACCCGGCGCTGAACCGGTTCCTCGGCGATGTCTGGGGCACCGCCGCGTCCATCCCTGCCTGGCCCGAGCTGGAGTCACTCGACGTCGGCGATTTCGGGATCCCCGACCTGTTCTCGCTTGCCGGTGCCCACGACCCCTCGATCCGGATGACCCGCTTCGACGACTCCGATGATCTGGTCCAGGCGTACTTCATCGACATCCTCGTCGGCGCGGCGCAGCGCTACGGCGCCGGCGTCACGCCGTTCGACGGCGACGTCCTCGCAGCGCTCGACCGCAACGAGGACGACATCGAGGACGATGGCGTGCCGCTCGACGTCTTCATCGCTCCGGGTGGTGACCACACGGTCCTCGATCAGCCGCGGCTCTACGAACTCGAGGTCGATGGCGTCGCGCTCGTCGACTGGATCGCCCTACTACTCGACGGTGAATCGCCGGGCGACGCCCGCTGCGTCGAGTGCACCCGCTGAGCTGACCCCGGCGGCAGCGCGGCAGCGCGGGCGGCCCGAGCTGACCAGCCGTGCGTTGGCAGCGGTGACGTACCGTCACGCCATGACCCGATCGAGGCGAGCGCTGCTGCCGCTCATCTTCGCGGTCACGCTCACCGGCATCCTCGGCAACAGCCTGATCGCACCGGCGCTGCCGGACATCCTCGACGACTTCGGCGTCGGCGATGCAGGCGCGGGTTTGGTGATCGCGGCAACCTCGTTCCCCGGCATCTTCCTCGCGCCGATCATCGGGCTGCTCGCCGACCGGTTCGGGCGACGGCGCGTCCTCGTCCCGTGCCTGACCACGTTCGGGGTCTTCGGCCTCCTCGCCGCGGCAGCCCCGACGTTCGAGCTGCTGATCGTCGCCCGGATCGGTCTCGGCGTCGGCGGGGCGGGGTTGATCAACCTCGCCATCGTGCTGATCGGCGATTTCTGGGACGGCGCCGAACGGACCCGCCTGATCGGCCGCAACTCGGTCGTGCTGACGATCGGTCTCGCCCTCATCCCCCCGATCGGAGGGCTGCTCACCGACGCATTCAGCTGGCGGGTCGCGCTGCTTCCCTACGGTCTCGCGCTCGTCACCGCGTTCGCCTGCTGGAGGATGCTCGATGATGGCGCGCCCGAGAACGCGCCGACGATCCGCTCGCAGCTCTCGGGGCTGGGGCGGGCGGCTCGCCAACCGCAACTTCTCGTCGTGTACGCGGGCGGGATGATGGCGTTCCTGTTGATCTTCGGGGTCTTCCTGGCCGCACTGCCCGTCCACCTCGAGGACACGTTCGGCTACCAGGCAACGGTCAGGGGTCTCTTCCTGGCGCTCCCGGCGGTCCCCTCGATGATCGTGGCGTTCAACATCGCCTCGATCCGCGAGCGGATCGCGCCGAGACCGCTGCTGGCGATGAGTTCACTCGTCCTCTCCGTCGGCTTCGCGCTGATCGGTTCGTCGACGCTGGCGATGCTCGTCGTCGTCGGGTGCTTGCTCTACGGGGTCGGCGAGGGAGCGCTCATCCCGACCCTCCAGGACCTCTCGGTGGCGCTCGCACCGGAGGAACAACGCGGTGCCGTCGTCGCCCTGTTCGTCTCGGCGGCGCGGCTGGGCCAGACGCTCGGACCGCTCGGGGCGGCCGCACTGTTCGAGGCGACGTCGACCTTCACGGTGCTCCGCGTGGGCTCGATCTTGGCGATCGGGCTGGCCCTGCTCTTCCTGCTCGCGCCCACCGGTCGCGGCACCGAGGGGTCGGCGACGCTCGAGCCTTCGTGAACGAACTCATTGCACATTCCGGCCCCCGTCATTACGATCTGTCGGGCGCCTCTCCCAGAGGGGTCTGGCGTACCATGCCGACAGCATGGATCCGACGGTATGGGCCGATCCGGCCCCGGGCGAACGCCCGATCTCTGGGAGGTCTCATGAGCGACGACACCACCGACGCCACCACCGGCGACGAAGACGAGATCGACCTCGCCGCGCTGAGCGATGACGATCTCGTACTGCAGATGCACGACGACCTGTACGACGGGCTGAAGGAGGAGATCGCCGAGGGCACAACGATCCTCCTCGACCGCGGTTGGGGACCCGACAAGGTGCTCAACATCGCGCTCGTCGCGGGGATGAAGGTCGTCGGCGAGGACTTCCGCGACGGGATCCTGTTCGTCCCCGAGGTGCTGCTCGCCGCCAATGCGATGAAGGCAGGGATGTCGATCCTGCGCCCGCTGCTCGCCGAGACCGGCGCCCAACCGATCGGCAAGGTCGTGATCGGCACGGTCAAGGGCGACATCCACGACATCGGCAAGAACCTGGTCGCGATGATGCTCGAGGGCGCCGGGTTCGACGTGATCGATCTCGGCATCAACACCGATGCCGACGAGTTCCTCACCGCGCTCGAAACCCACCAGCCCGACATCCTCGGGATGTCGGCCCTGCTCACCACGACGATGCCGTACATGAAGGTCGTCATCGACACGCTGCGCGAACGCGAGCTGCGCGACCGCTACATCGTGCTCGTCGGCGGTGCACCGCTGAACGAGGAGTTCGGCGAGGCGATCGGTGCCGACGGCTACTGCCGCGACGCGGCTGTCGCCGCCGAGACCGCCAAGGAACTCGTGGCGGCGCGACGCGGCTCCCCCGAGCCGGCGGGCCCGTCCGCGGCTTCGTGAACTCCCTTTCGATCGTCCGCGGAGCCGTGCAGACTGAGGGCATGACCGGGGAGATCACCGCTGGGCAACGAACGCTCGTCATCGCCTGCGGAGCTCTGGCGCGCGAGCTGCAGGCGATCACCGAGCGGCACCGGCTCGACATCGAGATCGAGTGCCTGCCGGCGATCCTCCACAACCGACCGAGCGAGATCCCCGAGGCGGTCAGGGCGCGCATCGCGCGAGCCCGCGAGCGATCGCCCGGCGACCGCATCCTCGTCGGGTACGCCGACTGCGGCACCGGTGGTCATCTCGCCCGGGTCTGCGCCGAGGAGGGTGTCGAGATGCTCGAGGGCGCCCACTGCTACCAGTTCTTCGCCACGAGCGAGCGCTTCGAGCAGCTCCAGGATGATGCGCTCGGGAGCTTCTACCTGACCGACTTCCTCGTGCGCCACTTCGACCGCCTGATCTGGGAGGGACTCGGCATCGCCGAACATCCCGAACTGCGCTCGGACTACTTCGGCAACTACACCCGGCTGGTCTACCTCGCACAGACCGACGACCCGTCGCTGGTCGAGGCGGCGCAAGCCGCGGCCGAACGACTCGGTCTCGAGCTCACCGTCGTATCCACCGACTATGGCGAGCTCGAACCCGCCGTCGTCAACTTCACCGGGCGCACGCGCGGGAACGCATCGTGAGGGAAAGCCGACATACGCGTCGCGCCGGCCGCCGAGCGACGACGCCGTCGCTCGACACCATCTACTGGCGCGCGATCCCCGCGCAGCTCACCGCCCGCGCCGGCGGAGAGCAGGAAAAGGTGCTCCTCGACGCCCGGTTCCAGCACGCGATCGACCGCGCGGCGGCGGTCGCCGGACTCACAGCGACCGACGACTACGTGAACGAGTGGCGCGTCGTACCCGAACCGCTCGACGACGCCGGGATCGACGTGGCGGCGATGCTCGATCGGCGATGCGCCGATCTCGAGGCCGCCTACCCCCGCGATCGACTCGAGGCGCTGGTCGCTACCGGAGGCGTCGACGACCAGCTCGATCCGTCGGGACAACCCCGCTCCGCCCACGCCCAATCCGGCCAGGCCGAATCCGACGAACCCGAATCCGACGAACAGGACGACACATGACCGAGACCGTTATCAGCTCCGCGACCAGAGAGGTGGTGATCGGCTTCGAGCGCCCCTTCGTGATGATCGGTGAGCGCATCAATCCGACCGGGCGCAAGCTGCTGGCGGCAGAGATGAAGGAGGGCGACTTCAGCCGCGTCGCGGCCGATGCGATCGCGCAGGTCGCGGCGGGCGCCCGGATGCTCGACGTCAACGCCGGCATTCCGCTCGCCGACGAGCCGGCGCTGCTCGCCGAGGCGATCAAGCTCGTGCAGTCGGTCACCGACGTTCCGCTGTCGATCGATTCCTCGATCATCGAGGCACTCGAGGCGGGCATCGAGGTGTACGAGGGCAAGCCGCTGATCAACTCGGTCACGGGCGAGGACGAGGTGCTCGAGAGGGTGCTCCCCCTCGTCGCCCGCCACGGCGCCGCGGTGGTCGCGATCTCCAACGACGAGACCGGCATCTCCGAGGATCCCGACGTTCGCTTCACGGTGGCCGAGAAGATCGTCAACCGTGCCGCCGACCATGGCATCCCCCGCGAGGATGTCGTCGTCGACCCGCTCGTCATGCCGATCGGTGCGGTCGGACAGGCGGGCCAACAGGTCTTCCACCTCCTCCGACGACTGCACGGCGAGCTGCGGGTGAACACGCTGTGCGGCGCCTCGAACGTGAGCTTCGGGCTTCCCAACCGGCACGTGATCACGGGCACCTTCCTCGCCATGGCGATCAGCAACGGCATGACCTCGGCGATCATGAACCCGCTGCACGACGAGGTGCGCGCGGCCGTGATGGCCGCCGACGTCCTCGCCGGCCACGACCGTGACTGCAGCGCGTGGATCGCGATCAACCGCGAGGGTGGCGGCAATGCGGGTGGCGACGGCGCAGCGGCGGCCGACGGCCGGCCACGACGGCGCGGCGGTCGCCGCGCCCGCGTCGAGGGCTGAGCCTCGGCGAGGTGGGCCACCGTGTCGTGTTCACGCCGTCGGGCCTCGAGGCCGAGGTCGCCGACGGAACATCGCTGCTCGACGCCGCGCGGTCGGTCGGCGCCGACCTCGACTCCACCTGTGGTGGCCGCGGGATCTGCGGCCGGTGCCAGGTCATCCCCCAGACGGGTTCGTTCGCCAAGTGGAACATCGATTCGGGCGACGACGCGGTCGGCGCCTGGACCTCGACCGAGGACGACTACCGCGGCCGTCGACCGATCGAGCCCGGATGGCGGCTCGGCTGCGCGGCGCGCGTCCACGGCGATGTCGTGGTCGAGATCCCCGCCGCCAGTCAGGTGCACCGCCAGGTCGTGCGCAAGTCGGTCGAGCTCGGCGAGATCGAAGTCGATCCTCTCGTGCGGCTCCACTACGTCGAGTTGCCGAGCGTCGAACTCGGCGTCGAGCTGGGCGGACTGCGCGAGCAGATCGTCGCCGCGCTCGGTGATCGCTTCGATGTCACGCCCACGCGGATCGCGCCCCGCGTGCTGGCGCTGCTCGCGCCCGCTCTGAAGCGGGGCGGCAACACCGTCACGGTCGCCGTTCGCGATGGCGACGAGATCTGCGGTGTGCATGCCGGATACGTCGAAACCGCGTACGGCGTCGCCGTCGATGTGGGTTCGACGACTATCGCCGGGCACCTCGTCGACCTGGCGAGCGGCGAGGTCGTCGGAACCCGGGGGATGATGAATCCACAGATCCGATTCGGCGACGATCTGATGTCTCGCGTGTCCTACGCGATGATGAACCCGGGTGGCGCGAACGAGTTGACCGCGACGGTGCGGGCGGCGCTCGATGAGTTGGTCGGCGGTCTCGTCGAAGACGCCGACACGACGCGTGACTCGGTCTTCGACGTCGTGATCGTCGGCAACCCGGTGATGCACCATGTGCTCCTCGGAATCGACCCGACGCCGCTCGGCCAGGCACCCTTCGTGCTGGCGACCGCCGGCCCCGTCACCCTGCGGGCGACCGACCTCGACGTCGACCTCCCGTTCGCCGAGACGTACATCCTTCCCTGCATCGCGGGCCACGTCGGAGCCGACACCGCGGCGGCGATCCTCGCCGAGGGACCACACCGGAGCGACGAGCTCCAGCTGCTCGTCGACGTCGGCACGAACGCCGAGATCGTGCTCGGCAACACCGATCGGGTGTTGGCTGCGTCGAGTCCGACCGGGCCCGCTTTCGAGGGCGCCCAGATCTCGGCGGGCCAACGGGCGACGATCGGCGCGATCGAGCGTGTCCGCATCGATCGCAACTCACTCGAACCGCGGGTGAAGGTGATCGGCTGCGATCTGTGGTCCGACGATCCCGGCTTTGGCGACGCGACCGCCGGCATCGAGATCACCGGGATCTGCGGGTCGGGGATCATCGAGGCGATCGGCGAGCTCTACCTCGCGGGGGTGATCGGCGTCGACGGAACGCTGCGGGGAGATGGCGCCGGGCGAACCGACCGCGTCGCGCCCGACGGCCGGACGTTCACGTACCGGCTGTTCAACGCCCGATCCGGTGACATCGCGGTCACCCAGGACGATGTGCGGGCGATCCAGCTCGCCAAGGCTGCTCTGCGCGCCGGTATCGATCTGTTGTGCGAGCACGCCGGCGTCACGTCCGCCGACGAGATCGGTTCGGTCCGGCTCGCCGGCGCGTTCGGGGCACACATCGACCCGCTGTACGCGAAGGTTCTGGGGCTCGTGCCCGACGTGCCGGTCGAGCGGATCGCATCGGTGGGCAACGCGGCGGGCGCGGGCGCGGTACGGGCGCTCGTGTCGGCGGGTCAGCGTGGCGAGATCGAGGCGACCGTCGCCCGCGTCGAGAAGATCGAGACGGCGATCGAGCCGCGCTTCCAGGAACTGTTCGTCGATGCGATGGGATTCCCGCACACCTCCGCACCGACGCCACACCTCGCTGCCGAGATCGAACTCCCCGCGCGCATCGCGGCGCCGGAGTCCCGACGCCGACGGCGGCGCGGTCGGGGAGTCGACACGGACTGACCATTGCGTCGGCTGTCACGCGAACAGCACGAGGCCAGGAATCTCATCGGCGGGGGGTGCAACTACGGTGATCGACATGACGGAGCGCTACCACCTCGGACTCACAGGCGACATGCTGCAGGGCGCAACGCTGGCGATCGTGCCGGGCGACCCGGGCCGTGTCGCTCGGACAGCAGCGGCGACCGATCGTTCGGAGCCCTTGGCGCAGCGGCGCGAGTTCACGTCCTACCTCGGGTGGCTCGGCGACACTCCCGCCGTCGTCTGCTCGAGCGGCATCGGGGGGCCGTCGGTGTCGATCGCCGTCGAGGAGCTCGCGCAGCTCGGCGTGCGCACCTTCCTCCGTGTCGGCACCACCGGCGCGATCCAGCCCGGCATCGAACAGGGCGACGTGATCGTCACCAACGCCGCGGTGCGCCTCGACGGCGCGAGCTACCACTTCGTTCCGCCCGAGTACCCGGCCGTCGCCGACTTCGACTGCACAACAGCACTGGTCGAAGCGTCCCGATCGCTGGGGATCGAGCCGCACGTCGGGGTGACGGCATCGACCGACACGTTCTATCCAGGTCAGGAGCGCTACGACACCTACTCGGGTCGCGTGGTCCGCCGCTTCCGTGGCTCGCTCGACGAGTGGCAGTCGATGGGGGTGCTGAACTACGAGATGGAGTCGGCCACGCTGTTCACCATGTGTTCGAGTCAGGGCCTGCGCGCCGGCTGCGTGGGCGGTGTGCTCGTCAGGCGCGCTCAGCAGGAGACTCCCGACGAGGAGGTCGCGCGTCAGATCGAGGCGACGTCGGTCGGCGTGGTGGTCGAGGCGGCTCGGCGGTTACTCGACGCGTAGTAGGCGCTCGACCGACGGGAGCCGCTGGTCAGATCTGTTGATTGGCGCCGAGGAAGGCGCGGTAGACGTCGAGGAGTGACTGCTTCTGGGTGTCGCTCAGACGATCGTCGGTGAGGATCGCCGACTCGGTCGACGGCTGATCGTGCGTTTCAACTCCGTCGACGTTCGATTCGTCGTAGATCCGGAGGAACTTCAGCAGCTTGTCCGAGGGGAGATTCAGCGCCCCGGCGAGGGCGTTGACCACCCGGACCGAGGGTTCGTGCAGGCCTCGCTCGAGTTGGCTGAGGTAGGCGTCGGAGAGATCGGCCAGACGGGCGAGTTCGCGCTGGGACAGTTCGGCCAGCCGGCGCTGACGGCGGATGAAATCACCGAGCGCGTCGACGCCCCGGCCCTCGCGTCGGGACGCATCGGGCGTCGTCGCTTCGGGCGGGGTGTCGTTCATGATCGGGACGCGATGCCACGACGGACCGACCTCGGATTCGGGGGGAACGAGGTCGGTCCGTCGAGCGATCAGTTGGCGGCGGGGGCCTTCTTGGCCGCAGGCGCCTTCTTGGCGGCCGGCTTCCTCGCGGCGGTCTTCTTGGCGGCCGGTGCCTTCTTGGCGGCCGGCTTCCTCGCGGGGGTCTTCTTGGCCGGCGCCTTCTTGGCCGGAGCCTTCTTCTCGACGACCGGGGCGATCCCCTCGTCGGTCAGCAGGTTGGTGATGAAACGCTCGGTGAACTCACGGTTCAGCTCGACGGCGCGCTCGACGAAGTCGAGGTAACGCTCGCCGGTCTCGGCCGGCGTGGGAACGTTGTCGAACTTCACCTCGGGAATCTGCTCGATCTGGTCGAGTTGCTCGACGACCTGATCGGCGGTCTTCACGGCGAAGTCGACGACCTTGCGGTTCGTCTCGACGACGGCGTCGAGGACGCGGTCGTTGGTCTCGGTGTAGTTGTCGGTGGCGGTCTTGGTGAACTTCTGGATCTGATCGCGCATCGCGCTCTCCTTTGGTGTGGTCCGAATCCAACTTGGTTCGATTCGCTTCGGGCAGATCGAACGGGGGGTGCTCGGTCTGCTGTGGTATTGCGTACTATACCACGCATTCGCAGGAACCCAAGGGCTTGCGTGAAATAGTTTGCACATTTCTTCGACGCCGACCCGGTGCGTCGCCCGGAAGCGGCCGTCAACCGAGTGGTTGGTTGATCTCGATCAGGTTGCCGGTCGGATCGGAGAAGAACGCCTGGATGCAGACCCCGTCGATCTCGTTCGGCTTCGACACCTCGACGCCTCGACCCTCGAGTTCGTCGATCGTCGCTGCGATGTCGTCGACCTGGAAGGCGACGTGTTGCCCCTTCGGGGCCTCGAAGCCCTCCGCCTCGATGAGGTGGATCTGCTGTTCGCCGGCGTCGAGCCACGCGCCCGGAAATCCGAAGTCCGGCCGTGGCAGCACCGGCATGTCGAGGATCTCGCTGTAGAAGGCGAACGCAGCTTCGAGGTCGGCGACGTTCAGCGAAACGTGGTGAACTCGCGCGAGCTTCATAGATCGACCCCTGATCGTATCAAGCGCCGAATGGCCGCGTCCCGCCCGGCGCGACGGGCTGCACAGCGGATGCCATGTGCGGTGTGCGATGCTGCTCCGATGGCCGACGACGGTTCCGGAGACGACATCTGGGCGAACACGAAGCCGGAGTCCGACTCCGGCGCGAGCGCTGCGCCACCACCCGATCCCGGCGCGATGCCGCCACCCGACCCCGATGCGACGACCGTG
>CBDUYD010000054.1:0-17267 GCA_965371355.1 uncultured Ilumatobacteraceae bacterium | reverse complement strand
CTCCTCCCTGGTCGAGGCGGAACGGCGGATACGTGTCGGTCATCAGCGCGGCGTACACGACGACCCTGGCCACCCAGCGGTTGAGCCCCACTATCAGGTCGAACAACGAGCGCACGTGGCGGCCACGAAACAGCAGTGCGACCGCGGCGATCATGGTGAGCACGCCGAGCAGACCCGCAGAGGAGAACCGCACGACCGAGATCGTGTCGTCGTCGACGGCGATCCAGGTCGTGGTGCCGCCGAGGAACACGGCCAGCACGATGTAGTGCGGGATCGCCAGCAGCCACCACTTGACGAGCACGAGCCCCCTCGAGAGATTCTCGGGGTACTCGACGGTCAGCCGCGCCGGGTACGAGGGATCGTCGGCGAGGGTGAACGGTGGATAGCGGTCGGTGCCGAGGCCTCCGTAGAAGGCGTAGAACGAGACCCTCCACGTCCACCGCAGGACCCCTACGTCGAAGTCGAAGAGCGCCCGCGGGTAGCGGCCGGTGAAGAGCACCGCCACGCCGGCGATGAAGGTGAGCACGAAGAAGGCGAGCCACAGGAACCACAGCACGATGATGTGCGGGATCGCCAGGAACCATTTCACCAGCCACTGCCAGTTCGACACGTCGGGATCGAGCACACCGTCGAGCAGTACGGCCTCTCGCGGCGCGACGTCGTCGTCACCGATTCCGCCGGCGACCGCGGTTCCGACGTCGGCTGCCGGCGGGGCGGGCGGCTCTTGGTCCGATGTCGGGTGGCGCAGCCCGAGTGCACCGAACAGGATCAGTGCGACGCCGGCGAGCATCAGCAAGAGACCGAGACCGAGGAGGACGAGCGCGACGGTCACGAGGAAGCCGGCGCGCACCCCGACCTCGACGTCGACAGTGATCCCGGCGTCAGCATCGGCGTTCATCACGAGCACCGTCCAGCGCCCGGATCCGACCTCCCACTCGACGACCTGTGTTCCCGATCCGCTCGACGACTCCGCCCAGAAGTCCTGATCGGTGGGCGGCTCGATGTCGTCACCCCCGTCGCGGAGCGCGAGGATTGCCACGTTGCCCACGACCTCGACGACGACGTCGTGGGCCACGTCGGCGAGGTAGCGGTCGACGTCGGCCGTGCGCGCCACACCGACGAAGATGTCGCCTGCTTGCGCGTTCGAGACCCGAAGCCTGATCTCGACGTCCAACAGATCGAGTATCCACTCCGGCGAACCGGGCCCGGACGACAGGGTGAGGTTGTCCGAGATCACCGCGACGCTGTCGGACTCGATCCGATCGAGCGACATGTCGAAGTATCCGTCGTCGTCGCGCTGGATCGCGGTGGCGAGACCTATCGCGCCGGCGCCGAACAGCATGCCGAGCGCGGCGAAGGTGAGCAGTGAACCGATGACCAATGCGATGACTCGTCCGACGCGCACAACGCTCCCTTCGCGCTCCGCCACCACTCTTGCCGATAGGTGTCGGTGGCGCCAGGGGGGAAAGACCCCGGCCCGGCCGCGCTCACATCGGGACTCGATCGGCACTCGACCGGAGTGTGACGCCGCCACGCTGTGACATGGGGTGCAGAGGATCCTGCCAATTCCGTAATTGGATAGTCTCCGGCAAAGTGCTCATCTAGACATGACACGGTGCTCCGATCGGAGACCGGTTCGCGACGACGAGGGAGTTGACATGAGTCAGGGTGACGAGATCGAGGAACTGGGCCCGATCGACTGGTTGTTGATCGAGTTCGATCGGCCTCTGACCGGCCGGGCGGCCGGTCCGCTGCTCGACCTCGTCGAGCGCGGGTTGATCCGGATCCTCGACATCATGTTCATTCGCAAGCTCTCCGACGGCTCGGTGCAGGCGATCGAGATATCCGAATTTCCGGGCGACGAGGCTGTACACATCGACGTGTTCGACGGGCTGTCCACCGGCATTCTCGGTGAGGAAGACCTGGCCGCTGCAGGAGAAGCATTGGAGGTCGACACCCGGGCGATCATGCTCGTATACGAGAACTCGTGGGCGGCACCGTTCGCGGTAGCGGTTCGCGAGGCCGGCGGATTCCTCGTCGACCAGGGCCGGATCCCGGTGCAGTCGATCGTCGCCGCACTCGAAGAACTCGACGCCCTCGAGGCGACCGACGGCTGATGTCAATACCCGCCAACACAGAGACAGGATCAGAACCATGATGCGCAGACGAGGAGGTGTGGCCCGCACCGTAGGCCGCACAGCGGTGGTCGCAGGCACGGCGACCGCCGTGGCCGGAGGGGTGAGTCGCCGACAGTCGAAGAGGGCCGCGGCTGACCAGAACACTCAGGCCGCGAATCAGCAGGCTGCCTACGACCAGGGACAGGCCGATGCGCAAGCGCAGGCCCCGCCGCCTGCGGCACCGGCTCAAGGCGGCGACACCGGGCTCAACGAGCTCCAGCGCCTCGCCGACATGAAGACACAGGGCTTGATCAGCGACGCCGAATACACCGCCGCCAAGGCCAAGATTCTCGGAATCTGAGCCGATGCGACGGCGCCGATCGACGAGCCGGATCCGATGATCTGGGCACTTCTCGCGATTCTCGGGGTCCCGATCTGGTTGGTGCTCGGCGGTCTGATGAGCGCGCTGTGGAGCCGGAAGAACTTCCGTGCCCAGGACGAGGTCTTCGCGCTGTACTTCCGTGACCACGGCGACGACGGTTGGCCCCGGGCCGTCTCGTGGGGTCGCTATGTCCACAACGTTCTCATCGTGAACCACGGCCTGGCACTGGTGCGCACCTCGATCCATGTCGTCGAGGGCGCCGAATCGTTCGAAGTCGACACACCTCCGAAGAAGCTGACCGATCCGGTTGCCTGGGCGCTGACACTACGCGGCGGCGAGCGGATCGATGTCGCCTTGAGCGCGTCCGATGCTCAGCCCCTCACGGCGGCGATGCCTGCCGCTGACGGGGGTTCCTGATCGCCCGCCCCTACTCGAACGGGTTGTAGTGGAGGTCGGCGATGACGCCCTCGTACTCGGTCAGCAGTTCGCTGGCGGATCCGAATACGAAGAGCAATCCAGCGCCCTGACGCATCGCCGCTCGGATCAGGTCTTCGCGTACCTCGGGATCGAGTTGACCCGCTGCGATGACGAGCCGACGGACGAGTTGCATGTCGAGTGCGCCTCCGACATTGGCGATGCCGGTCGCGCCGGTGCCCGAGACCGCTTTGCGGCGCAGGATCCGGTGGACGACATCGGCCTCGTGCTCGTCCTGGAACTCGCGCACCAGGGGCGAGATCCGCTCGCCGATCTCCTTCTCGGTCGCGTCGAGCGGTATGGCGACGACGCCGGCTGCATGCTCGACGCTGCGCTGCGACAGTGCGGTGAACACACCGTGGGCCTCTCGCGCCGCGCCGCCGATCACGACCAGATCGAAGTCGCCGGTAGCGACGAGACGATCGACCCGCTCGGCGATGCGGTTCTGAGCGGCCTGCTGGTAATGCTCGTCGCGCGCCTCGGCCCGGAAGTCACGTGTCGTTCGCGTCTCTCCCGGCATGTCCCAGTTCGACGAGAGGGTGACGTCACGGAGTTCCTCGGAGCCGCCCAGCGTGAATTCGACCGTGCGGTACTTGTCGGCCGCCACGAGCACCACGAGGTAACGCCGGTGCGCGAAGAGCGCCCGCGCGAAGGGGCCGACCATCGGTCGGCCGAAGGCGATCTCGGGGTCGACGAGCACCTGCATCGGCAGCGAGCGCACGCCGCTCGCGTCGGCGAAGACCGCCACGGATGGTTCGAGGGGCATGTCTCCATCGATGAACGCGGCGAGCTGTCCGACCGCTGCCTCCAACTCGCCCGAGCGTTCCGCGTCGATGTCGCGCTCGAGCTGCCGGATGAGAGCGCGTGCCTCCGCACGCCACCACTCGTCGCCGTGCGCCCGCTGGTTCCGCGGATCGGTCTGGTCGACGGGCAGATAGAGGCTGATCACATCTGAACGATCGTCCTCGAGCAGGTCGCGGAGGATTTGGCGGTAGTCGCCGGTCATGTGCGTCTCCTTGTATGGCGTGGTGTTTCTGGCATCCGGACACACGGGATCGTATCCAGCCGTGCACCGCCTCCGACCGGGAATCGGGCCACTCTCACTGTCAGTCGAGCGGCACGACCTCGTTGAACGTGGTCAGGACGGGGCGCCTGTCGCGGAAGGCGACGCGACAGATCGATGCCTGGTCGAGATGGCTGTTCCAGGAGATGCCGACGTCGACGTCGAGCGCCCAGGCGACCGCCGACTTCATCGGCGAGACGTGGCTGACGACCACCACGTTGCCCC
Organism: uncultured Ilumatobacteraceae bacterium; assembly: GCA_965371355.1. Lineage (GTDB taxonomy): Bacteria > Actinomycetota > Acidimicrobiia > Acidimicrobiales > Ilumatobacteraceae > JASJHI01. The sequence continues at coordinate 13,006 of CBDUYD010000054.1, read as the reverse complement.
GTGATGCACGCTCGGTCAGTTCTTCGCACGCGGCGCGGACGCGCTCGTCCACGGCGGCCAGCGACTCGCCTCCCTCTGGAACGAATCCGCGGTCGCGACGCCAGCGCTGCCACACGTCTGCGGAGAGGTCGCCGAAAGGGGTGCCTTCGAACACCCCGTACGAGAGCTCGATCCAACGGTCGTCGATCTCGATCGGCATGCCGAACGCGGCGGCGCTCTCCTCTGCCCGCTTGAGCGAACTCGAGATCACCGAGTCGACGACGCACTGTGAGCGGATCAGCGATGCGACGGCGACCGCTTGCCGGCGACCGATCTCGTCGAGGTTCTGGTCGAGGCGCCCCTGGAGCAGCCCCGCAGCATTCGCTGCCGTCTGCCCGTGGCGTACCAGAATGAGCACGGGCGAAGTGTGGCACAGGCGCACCGACGATCTGACATGGCCGATCTGTGATGGTCGGGGTCGGACCGTCAGGGGCTGCCCGGCACGTGCAGCAGGCGGCCGTCGTGCATGAAGCGCCGACGGTTCGCCGCCGTCAGGAGCGAGTTGACTCGAACCAGCCACCAGCAGATCGCCAGACCGATCGCCTCGAGGAGCAGGCTCAGCGCGCCGCGCTGGACGATCGGCAGCGGGGCGCCGGCGAACGTCAGCCCGCTGAACGGCCACCAGAAGATCTCGGTGTCTGCCCACGCCCCTCCGAAGACGAGATGGAGGAACATTCCGATGGGAAGTCCGAGCAGCAGCCTTCGCAGCGGACCTCCCCGGCGGGTCGCCAGCATGAACACGGCGAGGAGGGCCACGCTCAGCGTGATGCTGTGCAGCGCCCGCGCCCCTCCGAACAAGCCATCGCCGATCGGCAGCACACTGCCGACGACGAGCAGCCGGTAGTCGAACGCCGGGTCGCGGAACACGAAGCCGACCGAGACGACCGCTGTCCCGATGAACCAGAAGAACACCTGCGGCAGGCTAACGAGGGCCGTGCGGTCGTCTCAGGGAACGAGGATCCGTCCGCACTGGGGACAGTCGGTCGCACCCGAACCCCGGGTCGCCTCGTCTCGGACCGCGTCGATCTCGGCGGCCGACAGATCGAGGTGGCACCCGCTGCACATCTTGCCCTCGAGCCTGGCGACGGCGACACCGAGATGCGCGCGAACGCGGTCGTAGGAGCGCAGTGCCGCGTCGTCGATCTCGCCGCGCGTCTCGCTCCGGCGGGTCCCGAGGGCCAGCTGTGTCGCCTCGATCTCGGTGACCGCCCGCGCGAGGGCTTCGTCGGCACGGGCGAGCGCGTCACGATGGCCCTGTTCTGCATCGCGGTGTGTGACGAGCGCTGTCTCGACCGACGACAGCTCCTCGAGCGCCTCCAACTCGGCTGTTTCGTTGGCGTCTCGCTGCGCGTCGAGCGTCTCGATCTCGTGCATCAGCGCCTCGGCCTCGCGGGGGGCGATGATCGTCTTCAACTGCTGCTCGAAACGCTGCTTCCGTACGTCGTGCTCCTCGCCGAGGCGCTCGGCGGCCTCGATCGCTGCCGTCAGCTCGGCGATCCGCAGTCGACGCGATTCCGTCGTGCGCTCCCACTCGATCAACGCGGCCGCGCGGGCCTCCTGCTCGACACGCTCGTCGAGACGTTCGAGGCGCGTCCGGAGCTGATCGGATTCGGTGTCGATCGCCTGTAGCGCGAGAAGGCGTTCACTGATCGTCGGTGCTACTGCAGCGGGCTGCTGCTCACCGTCGATGTCGTCGGATGCGTCGGGTGCTGCGGCCATCGTTGGTCATCATGGCACCTGGGGGCGGAACGTCAGAAGCAGGGACCGACCGCTCGGCCGGCGGGGATCGTCGGGAGCGGATGCGTCGGATCGACGATCGCCGGGTCGATCGTGGTGCCCACCTGGACCCGCGCGTAGATCGGCACCGGTGGCGCCGTCGCGACCGGCTCCTCGGGAGCGGGCTCGCCCTCGCCGGGAGGAGGATCAGGAGGAGGATCGGGAGGAGGAGGATCGGGCTGGGCAGGCGCCCGGAAGCCGGCCGGCTCCTCGGCGGGTGCTTCTTCTGGAACGTCTGGCACCGCCGCCGACTCGTACCCGACGATCTCGAGGACGCACTCGGCGCCGGGCAGCACTAGGCGGGCATCCGGCCGCGCCGGCGGCGGCGGCGCCTCCCAGTCCTGCATCGGGAGGAAGGCGTGGGCCGGATCCATGTAGGTCTTCCAGATCTCGGCCGGGAACAGGCCGCCCTGCACCTTGCTCACACCGCGCTCGAGGAACTCGGGGATGCTGACCATCGGGGTATAGGCATCGGGGTCGCCGACCCACACCGATGTGGTGAGCTGGGGGGTCGCACCGACGAACCATGCGTTGGTGTTGTCCTGTTGCGTGCCCGTCTTGCCGAACGCCGGCCGGTTGTCGACAAGGCGGTGACGCCGGGCGGTGCCGCCGTTGTAGATCACGCCCTTCAAGATGTCGACGGTGGTGAGCGCCGCCCCACGATCGAACACCTGCGTGCCGGGGTCGATGTGGGTGTACATCGTCTCGCCGGCCGCCGATTCGATGCGTTGGACGTAGTACGGCTCGTGGTGCAGCCCCTCGTTGGCGAGCGTCTGCATCCCCGATGCCATGTCGAGCGGGCTCATCTCGTTGGCGCCGGTGGCATAGCTGGCGAACGGCTGGATCGGCTCTCGTTCGTCGGTGGGCTGACCCTGGTACAGGTATGGGGAGGCGGCCATCCGGTACGTCGTGTCGACAACTCGGTTCAGCCCGACGATCTGTGAGAGGCGGGCGAAGGCACAGTTGATCGAGCTCCACGTCTGCTGCTGGAGTGTCGTGACCGAACCCGATGCGCCGCCGCTGATGATGAACGGCTCGCTCTCGTCGCCCGGATTCGGGAGAACACATCCTCGTACCCCGTCGATGATGTCACCCGGCTGTGCGCCCGCTTGGATCGCGGATGCGAGGATGAAGTACTTGATGCTCGACCCGGTCTGGCGCGGCGAGAGCGCCATGTTCACCTCGTTCTCGTTGGGAACGAATCCGCTGCCTCCCACCATCGCCCGGATCGCACCGGTTCGAGAGTCGAGCGACACGATCGACGCATCGAAGCCTGCCTCGGTGTTGCCCGGCAATACCTCTCGGGCTTCCTCGGCCAACTGCTGCAGTGGGCGGCTCAAGGTGGTGTGGATCCGCAACCCGCCGCGGAAGAGCAGGTTGTACCGGTCCTGGTAGGTCTCGCCGAGGATCGTCGACCGGTTCAGGAGGTACTCGCGCAGCGCTTCGGTGTAGTAGGTGCGCGTCGTCGCCCGGTTCGGGAGTGATTTGACGCGCTCGGGAAGCGTGAACTCGCGGAGCTCGATCGCCTGCACCGGCGTTACGTAGCCGTCGGACTCGAGACGCTCGAGCACCTGGAACCAGCGGGCACGGCTGCGCTCGGGGTTGTTGATCGGGTCGAAACCGGACGGCGAGCGCACGAGCCCGGCCAGGAACGCCGCCTCGACGAAGGTCAGCTCGCCTGCGGTCTTGCCGAAGTAGGTCTCGGCGGCGGCCTGGATGCCGTAGGCGTTGTTGCCGAAGAACACGGTGTTCAGGTAGCGCTCGAGGATCTCCTCTTTCTCCAGCTCCTTCTCGAGCATGCGGGCGTAGTGCGTCTGGAGCAGCTTGTAACGGCCATCGCGCTCGAGGCCGGCGATGAAGTCGTTCTTGACCACCTGCATGGTGATCGTCGACGCGCCCTGCTGCGGCGCCTCGGATGCGAAGTTCGACAGCGTCGCCCGGATCAGGCTGCGAACATTGACGCCGTCGTGGCTGAAGAACTCCTTGTCCTCGACGACGAGGAACGCCTCGATCACATGGACCGGGATGTCGGCGTAGTCGATCGGCTGCGAGTTCTCGAGTTCGAAGACGGCGATCTCCTGGCCGTCGGCGTCGAAGACGTACGTCCGCTGCGCCAACGCCTCGAACTCCGGTAGCGAGACGGGGAGTTCCTCGTGGGCGTTCGCCGCTACCCAGAGCCGGGGCGCGACCGCTATCACGACCGACGTCGTGAGAAGAGCACCGGCGGCGACCACCAGCGCCAGCCGAGGAAGCCATCCGAGGAACCGCACTTCGGAAAACGATACTTGCGAAACGACACCGATTGGCGGCACCCCGCTCCGACGAGGACGCTGCGACTACGTTGACGCCGTGACCAGCAGCCCCTTCCCGATCAGACCGTTCCGCTTCGGCGTGCAGCTGAATGCCCCCCTCGACGGCGCCACCTGGGTCGAGACGGCCAAGCGCATCGAGGGTCTCGGGTACGCGGTGGCGACCATGCCGGATCACTTCGACGCCCAGCTCGCGCCGATGCCAGCGCTCCAGGCGGTGCTCGACGCCACCACGACGCTGCGAGCCGGCGCGCTCGTCTTCGACAACGACTACAAGCACCCGGTCGTACTCGCCAAGGAGTTGGCGACGATGGACGTGCTCTCCGAGGGCCGGGTCGAGATCGGCCTCGGGGCCGGCTGGATGATCTCGGATTACGAACAGGCGGGGATGCCGTACGACCGCCCCGGTGTGCGCGTCGACCGGTTCGCCGAAGGTCTCGCGGTGATCAAGGGCGCGATGGGTGATGGTGCGTTCTCGTTCGACGGCGAGCACTACACGATCAACGGCTACGACGGCCTGCCGAAGCCGTTGCAGCGCCCCCACCCACCGATCATCATCGGAGGTGGCGGCCGTCGCGTGCTCACAATCGCTGCCCGCGAGGCCGACATCGTCGGCGTCAACGGCACGCTGGACAGCGGCGTGATCGGAGCCGAGGCGATCGCCACGATGACCGAGCAGGCCGTGGTCGAGAAGGTCGAGATCGTCGCCGCCGCGGCGATCGCCGCCAACCGGATCGACCGTATCGAGATGAACATCAGGACATTCTTCGTGAGCGTCACCGATGATCGCGCCGGGGCGCTCGGTGCGATCGCCGGAATGATCGGGGTCGATGCTGCGATGGTCGAGGCGTCGCCGTTCGCCCTGGTCGGCAGTGCGGCGAGTATCGCCGACGACCTGATCGCGCGGCGCGAGCGCTTCGGCTTCAGCTACATCATCGTCGGTGCCGACGTCGTCGACTCGTTCGCACCGGTCGTCGCCGGACTCGCAGGGAGCTGACGCGATTGGGCACGCCCACCGTCGCCCTGTGGGGCACCGGTGGCTCGGCGCGCGCACAGGCCGCCGCGTGTCTGGCCTGCGGCTGGGAGATCTCCGTCGTCGCCGCCGGGTCCGCCTCGACCGCAGCACCCCTCGCCCGCGAACTCGCTGCCGAATCGATCTCGGTCGAGGGTCTCCTCGCGCGACGTAGGGCCGATCTCGCGATCCTGCCGTCCGACCTCGACGATGTCAGCCGCGCCGGCCCGGGTGACATCGGCGCAATGCTCGAGCGGGGCTACCACCTGGTGCTCGCTCCCCCGCTCGCGCGCACGCTGGCCGGCGCCGACAAGATCGTCGCGCTGGCGGACCGGGCGGCGGCGAACCGACAGCGCGTGCTGTACGGGGACGCGGTGTGTGCGAGTCCCGTCGTCGACGCGTTGCTCGCTCGATTGGCGCTGATCGGCACAGGGACGACACACATCTCGTCGCGCAGCATTCGACCCACCGGTTCGGAGACGACGAGCGCCGAACCTCCCACACCGCTGTTGGATCACGGGGTTCACGGCATCGCAGCGACGCTGCTCGCAGCGCGACTGTGCGACCTCGGCCGCCCGACGAGTGTCGCCGGCGAGCGGTTGGGCACCGGCGATGCCGTCACCGATGTCCGGTTGCACTTCGGCTCGGGCGACTCCTTCGGCGTCCACGCCTCGTACGCGTCCACACCCGCACCTTCCTGGGGTCTGCAGGTCGCGACCCCCGACGAGGTCCTCCGCGTCGATCTGTTCCCGACGCCCACGCTCGAACGCAACGGCGACCCACAGCCCGTCGTGTCGGGTCCGGACCGCGCCGACGACGCGCCGTACGCGTTCGGGTTCGCACCGCAGCTCGAGCGCTTCTGGTCCGACGTCACCACCGGACGTTCCCCGGTGCTGCCGACGGGCTTCGGACGCGATGTCCTCGAGATCGTGTGTGCGGCGCACGCGTCGGCGGAGCGCGGAAATGCGGTCGACCTGCCGTTCAGCGGACCCCGCGACCGCACACCGCTCGAGCTCGGGTAGAACTCGGTCATCGTGACGCGCCGACTCGAGACGAAGCAGCCGCTCCGGTCGGTCCCGTGGCGGAGCGTCGTCGGGCCGCTGCTGCTCATGGCGACGATCATGACCGCCTGCGGCAGAGACGACGCGTCGAACTCCACGACGAACTCCACCGAGGCGCCGGAATCATCGGCTGCGGCACCGGTGCCGACCGCCGAGAACGACTCCGAGCAGCGATACCCAGACGTCATCGACGCGACCGCCGAACGCGTCGGCGATCGGTGGAGCTTCTCTGCGACGATCTCCTCGCCCTACGACACGGCCGAGCGGTACGCGGACGCGTGGCGCGTCGTCGCACCCGACGGCACGGTGCTCGGAGTCCGCGAGCTCGCCCACGACCACGCGGCGGAGCAGCCCTTCACCCGTTCGCTCGGGGCGATCGCTGTCCCGGCCACGGTCCGGATCGTGACGATCGAGGCGCGCGACCTCGTCCACGGGTGGGGTGGCGCGACCGTCGACATCGATCTCGAGGCGCCGTGACGGGACACACCCCATCTCGGCATCATGCCGCCTTGGTTACGATGCGATCATGGCAGGCCATCGGATCCGCATCACCTACTGCGTCCCTTGAAACTATTGCGCCCGCGCCGTGAGCGCAGCCGACGATCTCCTCGCGAACTATCAGCACGTGATCGATGAGCTCACCCTCGTCACAGGGTCCAAGGGGGTCTTCGACGTCGAGGTCGACGGTGAGCTGCTCTACTCCAAACACTCGACCGGCCGCCATGCCGAACCCGGCGAGGTGCTCGCCCTCTACCGTGCGCAGCACGGTGCCGGCGTCGCTCGCTACGGCAGCTGAGATCGGGCGCCGGGCGCGGTCAAGCGACCGAGCCCGAGGTCTGTGCCTTCTTCACCGACGCTCTCACGACGGGGATCTCGTCGTCGGCGAGCGGCTCCATCCACCGCTTCCTCGAAAGTGCCGCCGCGACGTAGGGGGCCAATTCGGCCTGCTTGGCGGCGTCGCGCTCGCCGCGACCGGCCGCGAAGTGCGGCATCACCTCGGCGGCGAAGAGTTCGAGGGACGAACAGATGTCCTCGTGCCGGTTCCTGCCCGCCTGCTGGATGAAGATCACCTGGTCGACGCCGGCAGCGGCCATCTGCTCGAGATGACGACGGGCGTCGGCAGGAGTCCCGATACAGCTGGCGTACGAGTCACCGGCCTCCTCCGCCTCGGCGATGCGCCGCTCGGTCCGCTCCGGACCCCGGCGCTCCTGGAACTCCGCCCAGAGGGACGTGCGGCCGGGGATCTGGTCGTGTGCGACGAGTGCGTTGAGCGCGTAGCCGAAGAACTCGAAGCCCTCCAGACCGCGACGGATCGCCTCGGTCCGGTCGTCGTCGAGCGAGAATCCGGTGACCAGCGCAAGATTGGCGTTGACCGAGTGGCCGAGCGGCACGCACTCGTCGGACTTGATGATGTCGTAGTAGATGTCGGCCCACGTACGCGCCTCGTCGGGGTCGACGAAGCTGAACGCGAGTGCTCCGAGACCGTTGCGTGCGGCGACCTTGATCGTGTCGCGGTTCGTGCAGGCGATCCACATCGGCGGATGCGGCCTCTGGCGTGGCTTGGGCAGCACGTTACGGCAGGGCATCGAGAAGTTCTCCGACTCGAAACCCGGATAGGGATCCATCACCATCATGTTGGCGATCTGCTCGGCGGCCTCGAGCGACATCGCCCGCTTCCTCTTGGCGGGGATGTCGAACGCGTGCAGTTCGAGGCGCGTCGCACCCTCACCGATCCCGAAATCGACCCGACCGTCCGAGATCAGGTCGAGCGTGGCGATGCCCTCGGCGGTTCGCGCCGGGTGGTTGTAGTTCGAGATGACCTGGCGGATGCCGTGTCCGAGCCGGATCCGCTCGGTCAGTGCCGCGGCGGCGGCCAGGAAGACCTCGGGAGACGACGAGTGGGAGTACTCGTCGAGGAAGTGGTGCTCGACCTCCCACGCATAGTCGAACCCGAGCCGGTCGGCGAGCACCACCTGTTCGAGCGCCTCTTTCAGAAGTAGGTACTCGTCGTCTGGACTCCAGGGCTTGGGGAGTTGGTGCTCGTAGAAGATGCCGAACCTCATCGCGCCAGCACATCACATCCGCCCTCTGATTCACGGATCGTGTGCTCCGCTGCAGGCGACCAAGTGATGCGCACTCCTAGAATGCGCCGATGGGCGTCAGCAGAAGGGCTCGGGCCCTACGGCGTGCCGTCGAGCGGTTCAGCCTCGTCGAGGACATCACGCTCGAGCAGCGTCGTCTGGCGTTCGACCGGGCCGATCGCCTCCCGCGGCCCCGCAAGGTCGTGTACCGGGACACCGAGATCGGCGGTGTCCCGGCGATCGTCGCGACACCGTCGGAGGTACCGCCCGATCGCCACATCCTGTACCTGCACGGCGGCGGGTACGTGCTGGGCTCACCTAGCAGCCACATCTCGCTGGCGGCACGACTGGCCAAACGCGCGGGGGCGTCGGTGACCGTGATCGACTACCGGCTCGCGCCGGAGAACCCCTATCCGGCGGCGATCGACGACTGCCTGGCGTCGTACCGGGCGATGCTCGATCTCCACGGCGCCGCGTCGCTCACGGTGGCGGGTGACTCCGCCGGCGGCAACGCCGTGCTCGCCACGCTCATCGCGGCGCGCAGTGCCGGCGACCGGATGCCGACCTGCGTCTACCTGCTCTCGCCTTGGACCGATCTCTCGGGCTCCGGTTCCACGATCCGCAGCAATGCCGAGGCCGACCCGATGCTGAAGCAGGATTTCGTCGCCGAGGCGGCCACGATGTACGCCCCTGGACGCCCGCTCGACGATCCGGTCATCTCGCCGCTCTTCGCCGACCTGTCCGGGCTCCCGCCGATGCTGATCCAGTGCGGCGTCGATGAGATCCTGCTCGACGACTCGCGCGGTCTCGCCGAGCGCGCCGCGGAGACCGGCGTCGATGTCACCCTCGATCTCGCCGACGGCATGTGGCACGTGTATCAGGGATTCGCGGGACTGATGCCCGAGGCCGACGAAGCGCTCGTGCGGGCGGCGATGTACATCCGCTCGAAGTCCCCCGCCCGCACGTCGCTCGACGCCTGACACCGCATCGTCGCAGGATCCCCGCGATCACCCGGTCGGCCGAATAGCATTTCTCGAACATCGCTCGACGATTTCGTCGTACGTTCGCACAAGGAGTCCAATGTCCAACGAGACGTCCACCCCATCATCATCGTCAACCACATCATCATCAACCACATCCTCAACCGCAACGCCCTACGGGATAGCGCTCGCCCGCGAATGGTCGACCGTGCTCTTCGTCGGTCTCGTCACGATCGTCCTCGGCATCGTCATCCTCGTCTGGCCGCAGGAGACGCTGGTCGTGCTGACCGTCCTCTTCGGGATCCAGCTCCTGTTGTTCGGGTTGTTCCGCCTGATCCACGCGTTCTCCGACGAGGGGTCGGGACGCGGGCTACTCGGATTCGTGGGGTTGCTCGGCATGATCGCCGGCGTCATCGTCCTGCGGCACCCGTTCGAGTCTGTCGCGGTACTCGCCACCATCCTCGGTGTCGTCTGGATCGTGTCCGGTGCGATCGACGTGATCGGCGCTCTCGCCGACTCGACGATCGGCCACCGTGTCCTCCAGGGCTTCTCCGGGCTGCTCTCGCTCGCCGCGGGCATCATCATCGTCGCCTGGCCGACGCCGACGATCACCGTGATCGCCTGGATCGGCGGCCTCTACCTGGTGATCTTCGGGTTGTTCATCGTGGCGAGTAGCTGGTCTCTGCGGTCGGTCAACAAGACGATCGACAGCTGAGGGGCTCAGGCCGCTCGGTCGAACTCGTCCTGCACCCGCGCCGCGTCGGCATGGCGGGCGATCACCGAGTGGAGGGCGGCGCGCTGCCGCTCTGCGACCACCGGCGGCTGATCGACCGTCGCCCAGTGGACGAGGCCCTCCCAGAACCGGTCGACCAGGTCTGCGCCCGGTGCGGTCTCGCCGTCGACCGTGCGCAGGGTCAGATTGCGAAGCTCCCCGAGGTACAGGTTGAGCGAACGGACGTGAACGAGTTCGTCGGTCCGGATCCGCTCGACCAGCTCGGCGGCGAGTTCCGCATCGGCTCGGTTTCCGACGAAGAGGTCGGGGGTGAGCAGGATCTCCTGGGTCTCCGCGAAGCCGAGTTCGGCGCGGAATTCGATGATCAGGAGGTTCGCGAGGAATGCGAACAGGCCCTCGATCTGCTCGTCGATCTCGGGCATCCACCGTTTGCCGGTGTCCTCGCGTGCGATGTTCTCCGGCGGTTCGACGTCGGGGTAGGCGTCGGCCCCCAGCGCCAGATCGCGGAGCACGAACCACATCGCGTCATGACCGCCGATGCCGCGTTCGGGCTCGCCTCCCTCGTCGAGACCGTGGGTGGAGAGGAGACCCTTGTCGAGGTGACCGATCGCCATCTCGGAGATGTCCTCGACGATCGCCGCCTGCAGGTCCGGCACGGGCAGTTGTGTGAGGAAGCGTCCCCGCGCCTCGATCTTGCCCGTGATCGTCAGGCCGTTCCAGAAGACCTCTCCGAGGCCGTTGCGGAGCAGTACCCGCTGTTGCTCGGTCGTCGGTACGCGCATGCCGGTGAGGAGATCGGAAGACGCGCCGAACGGCTCGCCGCCGCGTTCGCGTAGCGCCGCCTCCCACGCGTCGAGTGCCGGAACACGGTTCCTCGTGCGTGGCGGCTCGTAGGTGCCGTCGGCGAGGAACCCGCCGTGGAGTCGCTGACCTCCCGCCGCGTGCGGCTCGGCGTATTCGACGTCGGCGTGCAGTTCCTCGGAGGTGTAGGTGAGCTTGGGCATCGGTCGACCTCAGGCGTTCTTCGGGAGTTCGGAGAAGGGGACGTTCTTGTCGGGACCGGGCTCGCGCGGAAGGCCGAGCGCCCGCTCGCCGATGATGTTGCGCTGGATCTGGTCGGTGCCACCGTAGATCGGTGGGGCCTGGGCGTAGAGCGCCTGACCGGTGATCATCCCGAGCAGCGGGTTGCCGGTCGCCTCGTTCAAGCTCTCGCGCTGGTCGTCGGTGTAGGCGTGCAGCGTCCCCGACGGTCCGAGTATTCGGAGTCCGACGTCGCGCGACAACCGGACGACGTCGCTCATCAACAGCTTCGAGATGTTGGCGATGCCCGGGATGTCGCCTCCCCCGGCGCGCACGTCCTTGGCCCGCATCCCGTTCAGACGCCCGACCTCGTTGAGGATGTGCAGCCGGACGAGGTCCTGGCGGATGGTCGGATCGGTGTTCTTGCCCGCTCCCTCGGCGAAGTCGTTCAACATCGATCCACGCCTGCGGACCGCTGCACCAGACGGCCGCTGGGAGGATTCGGCGGGGCTCACCAGGTCGCCCGCACGTCGTTCGAGCTGGCCTGCGACGGTGCCGGGAGTGACGCTCGCGCCACCTCCCGCGCCGCCCGCGCCGAGTCCGGCCCGCTCGTTCTGCAGAGTCGTGTTGGCCGCCGCCCAACCGTTGTTGACATCACCGATCACGGCGTCGTGCGGCACCCGGGCATCGGTCATGAAGACCTCGTTGAACATCGCGTGCCCGGTCATCTCGATGAGCGGAACGATCTCGACCTGCGGCTGGTGCATGTCGATCGCCATCCAGCTGATCCCCTTGTGCTTGGGCGCGTCCGGAGACGTGCGAGCGATCAGCATCCCGAGGTCCGCGGTCAGCCCGAGCGAGGTCCAGACCTTCTGGCCGTTGATGATCCACTCGTCACCGTCGCGGTCGGCGCGAGTGGTGAGCCCGGCGAGATCGGACCCGGCGCCGGGCTCGGAGAACAGCTGGCACCATGCCTTGCGCCCGGTGACGATGTCGCGCACGTAGTGGTCGATCTGCTGACGTGTGCCGTGTGTCGTGATCGTGGGTGCAGCCAGGAGGAGGCCGAGACCGGCCGGCGCGTTCAGCGCGCCGTACTCGGTGATCGCCCTGGCGACGGCGACGGCGTCACTGCGCGACAGTCCACGTCCGTACGACTCGCCTGGGAGGGTCGGCGCACTCCAGCCGGCGAGCCCGAGGCGCTCCCACCACTCGGCGACGGTGAGATCGGGGTCCCAGTTCTCGTCGAGCCACTCGTGAACCGCGGTGACCGGATCGGCCACGGTGGTAGCCGTCGTCATGTGGGGTGTCTCCTTCAGCGAGGTGTCGTTCAGCGAGGTGTCGTTGCGCTACACGACCGTACCGCGCGCCCGGCCGAGGAGAGGTGGCGAGGCAACGTGACGTCTGTCGGATCGGGAAACGGCGCGCTTGCGGCCGGGACCGTCCGCCACGGCCCCGACCGGTGTTTCGAGAAACACTGCGCCCGCCCAGGAATCAGGCCGCAGCGCGTACCCCGGCTCTCGCCCGGTACGCGTCAGCCCGCCTTTGCGGCTAGGGGTATGACGCCATCCCCGATGTGACCGGTTCCCTCTTTTCCTGTGCCGTTCGTCACATTGCGCAGACCGACATCTCGGCGGTCAAGGTGTTCGTGCCGGCGGCGTACCACCGCGTGGTCGATCTGGCGATCCAGGTGTGGGGCGGCGCCGGTACCGCTCGGGCGATGGCTCGGACTTCGGCAACCGACCGTCACCTTCACCGCTTGGTGTAGACCGAGACGTGCCGCCTGCTCGCGGGCTCGAAGGGTTCCCCGCGCCACCCGGCCCAGCGGTCGGCCAGTTCGAGTCCCGCGATCCGCGCCATCAAATCGAGTTCACTCGGCCACGCGTACCGGCAGACGATGGGATCGAGCCGGATCCCCTCCGACGTGAGGGTCACGTGGCTCTCGTCGAGACGCTGGGCGACCGGATCGTGTCGACCGACGTCGAGGCGGACCTCGTC
>CBDUYD010000053.1:0-17340 GCA_965371355.1 uncultured Ilumatobacteraceae bacterium | reverse complement strand
GCTTAGTGAGGACGTGCTCGTCGTAGCCGATGCCGTGCTCGACGGTGTGAATCAGACGGTCGGTCACGGTCCAACCCGCTGTCTCGTAGAACGCAATCGCAGCGAGGTTGTCGACCCTCGCGTGCAACTCGAAGTCCGTGTGGCCGTCGGCGGCGATCATCGCCTCGCCCTGAGCGAGCAGGTGTCGGCCAAGTCCAATGCCCTGGTGGCCTGGCTCGACGAACAGGTGGACGAGCTGGTGGCCGTACACCGTGAAGTGGCCGATCGGCACGCCATCGACGACGGCTACCCGCGTCTCGAACTCGGATCCGGGCCGGAACCAGTCCTGAAGTTGCTGCCTGGTGCCTTCTGGGTCGGGGGTTTCAAGCTCGCCGGCGAGCAGCTGCGAGGAGTACGACTTCGCGAAGCAGCGGTCATGATAGTCCGCAACTGCATCGGCATCGTCGGGGGTCGCCGCCCGGACCTCGATCGCGTCCATCAGTCGATACTGACATGCAGGCGCGAACTGGTGGTAGCCACCGCCGCTCATATCTCCACCTCGTTCCGCCGATCAGACTGCCCGGACACGGCCCATCTGAGCGCGGCGAACCGTCCCAGAACGCGCGCAGAGTGAGCCACTCCGACATGTCTCCTACCGCCTACCTGGCGGCGCGCTGCGAGGCGTCCCGGACCGCCGGGTCGGTGTCAGGTCGCAGACGCGGCAAACGTTGGCTGACTTGGCACGCCCCGCTCAGGCGACGCCGGTCGCGTCGGGCAGCGACCAGAGCAGCGACTCGAGGAGCAACTGCTCATTGGCGTTGCGCTCGAGCGACTTCATCGCGCCGTGGATCCGGTGGACCGCGTCGGTGGACGCCCCGATGTCGACGGCGCCGCCGTGGATCAGCGCGTCGCGGTAGGTCGCGGCGAGCGTCGACAGGCCGCTGCGCAACTCGTCGGTGCGATGGCGACGGAGCTCGCGCTTGTGGCGGGTCTCGAGCTGCTTCTTGCCGCTCCCTCGTTCGCCGTGCGCCTGGATCTGGGCATCGAGCGCCTCGACCTCGGCCGCCTGCCGCGCGAGGAGTGGCTCGGCGGCCGACTCGATGAGCGCGAGCAGTTCGGTGGCTGCGCCGAGCGCCACACTTCCGGTTCCGTCGAGACGGTGCGGCACGTTGGCGAATGCGTCACGGCGCTCGGCCAGCGCCGGATCGGTCGCCAGCAAGCGGGCCCTGCGGAGATCGCCGTGCGCCGACCGCGCCGCGCTCGCCGCCTTCCCCGCCTCGATCCCCTCGCCGCGGAGACGGTCGACGATCTCCGCGTCGTCGATCGGACGGAAGTCGATTCGTGCACAGCGCGAGGCGATCGTGATCAGATCGTGCGGGACGAAGTCGCACAGGATCAGGATGATCGTCGACTCGGGTGGCTCCTCGATCGTCTTCAGCAGGACACCCGCACCCTCGGGCGCGAGGAGGTGGAACTCCTCGAGGACGAGCACCTTGCGAGGGCTCTCGATCGGCGCCAGCGATGCGATCCTGACGATCTCCTTCGCCTGATCGGTCAGGATCGATGCTCCGACCCGGCGGATCTCGTGTACGTCCGGGTGTTCGCCAACAGCGATCAGCCGGGCGTCGCGCGTGTCACGCTCGTCTGAGCCGGTGATCAGGCGGGATGCGAAGGCGCGGGCGGCCTCGAGCTTGGTCGAGCCCGGTGGGCCCACGAACAGGTACGCGTGCACCGGCGTCGCCGCGCTCGATCGGAGGCGGGCCACCGCAGCGGATTGCCCGACCACATCGCTCCAGATCTCGCCCGGTTCGCTCACAGCACACCGCGATCGGTGAGCGCGTCGCGGATCGCGTCGGAGACATCGTCGACGGGGTCGCTCGCGTCGATCGTGATCCAGTGCTCGGGGTCGTTGCCTGCCATCGTGCGGAATCCTGCGAGCACGCGGTCGTGGAACGCCTCACCGGCGGCCTCGAACCGGTCGAGGTCTCTGCGGGCCATCCGATCGGCGGCGAGATCGTCGGGGATCTCGAGGAACACGACCGCGTCGGGCCACAGGTCGTCGGTTCCCCAGCGGTTCAGGCGGCGGATCTCGTCGACGTCGAGTTCGCGCCCGTAGCCCTGGTAGGCGAGCGAGGAGTAGACCGAGCGGTCGCTGACCACCGAGCGGCCCGCGTCGAGCGCCGGGCGGACGACTTCGGCGATGTGCTGGGCGCGGTCGGCGGCGGTCATCAGCGCCTCGGCACGAGCGGCGAGATTGTCGACGGTGTTGTCGTGGAGGATCTCACGGATCCGCGATCCGATCGGCGTCCCACCGGTTTCGCGGGTCAGCACGGCTCCGATCGCATCGGCGAGCAGCACCGCCTGCGTCGACTTGCCGCACGCTTCGGCTCCCTCGAACGCGATGTACACCGGTCGATCGTTCACTCGTGCGTCACCCGCCACGCTCGTGCTACCCGGAGTTGTCGAGATCGGCCGCGATGTCGACGACGGTCGGCCGGTCGCTCGCCGCCCGATCGTATTGTTCCTGTTCGGCCGGTGGTGCGGTCGAGGAAGTGGCGGGCTTTGCGGCCGCTTTCTTCTTGGCGGGCTTCTTCTTCGCGGCCGCCTTCTTCTTGGTGGCCTTCTTCGCCGCCGCTTTCCTCTTGGCGGGCTTCTTCTTCGGCCCGCCCTTCGCGGCGACCGCGTCGCGGCGGATCGCCAGCAGCTCGTAGGCCCTCGCCTCGGTCATCTCCTCGATCCGGTCGCCCTTGCCGAGCGATGCGTTGGTCTCGCCGTCGGTCACGTAGATCCCGAAGCGTCCGTCGCGGGCGACGACGTTGCGCTCGCTCACCGGGTCGGTGCCCAACTCGCGCAGCGGACCCTTTGCCGCCATGTTGCGACCACCGCGCTTGAACACCTTGGGCTGGCTGTAGATGTGCAGCGCCTGATCGAGGGTGATCTCGAACAGCTGGTCCTCGGAGTCGATCGAGCGGTAGTCCTTGTCCTTCTGCACGTACGGTCCGTAACGGCCGTTGTTGGCGTAGATCGGGGTGCCGTCATCGGGGTCGTCGCCGAGGTGGCGGGGCAAGCGGAGCAGAGCCTCGGCATCGTCCATCGTGATCCGCTCGAGCACCATCGTCTTGAACAGGCTCGACATCTTCGGCTTCTCGAGGCCCGGTGGCGGGTCGTCGTGGTCGCCCCACTGCACGTACGGGCCGAACCGCCCGTTCTTCGCGTACACCGGGTAGCCGTCGAGCTCGCCGATCGGGTCGTCGCTCTTCGGGGCGGCGAGCAGCTCGAGCGCCTTGTCGATCGACAACTCGTCCGGTGGCAGGTCGTCGGGCACGCTCGCGGTGTCGTCGCCGCGCCTGACGTACGGGCCGTACTTGCCCGGCTTGGCCACGATCTCGCGGCCCTCGGCGTCGTGTCCGAGCAGGAATGTGTTGATCTCCGCGGCGTCGATCTCGTCGAGGTTCTCCACGACCAACCGCTTCAGCCCGAGGAGTGCGTCGTCGCCGACCCCCGCTTCGGCCGAGATCGCCTCGGTGTCGCCGTCGCCGAGGTCCCCGAAGTAGAAGCGCTTGAGCCACTTCTCCTTCGAACGGTCACCGCGCGCGATCGCGTCGAGGTCGGTGTCGATCGAGGCGGTGAAGTCGTAGTCGACCAGATTGTCGAAGTGCTCCTCGAGCAGGCGGATCACGGCGAACGCGGTCCACGTGGGGATCAGCGCCTGCCCCTTCTTCCACACGTATCCGCGGTCCTGGATCGTCTGGATGATCGACGCCCACGTCGACGGCCTGCCGATCCCGAGTTCCTCGAGCCGCTTGACGAGCGATGCCTCGGTGAAGCGCGCCGGGGGAGTGGTGGTGTGACCGTTCGGCTCGATCATCGAGATCGGAACCCGGTCGCTCTCGACCAGCGGCGGGAGCAGTGTCTCGCGGTCGGCGGCGTCGTCGCCGCGCTCCTCTTTGGAGGCGACGTAGACCGCCCGGTAGCCCGGGAACGTGATCGTCGTGCCCGACGCCGAGAACTCGCAGTCGGTGAGCTCACCCGTGCCGCGGTCGACCGCGCCGGCGGCCAGCCGGATGCTCACTGTGACTCCCGCGGCATCGGCCATCTGCGACGCCAGGGTGCGCTGCCAAACGAGGCGGTAGAGCGCCAGATCCTGACTGTTGAGTTCGCCCTGCAGTCGGCTCGGCGAGCGGTAGGGCGTGGTCGGGCGGATCGCCTCGTGGGCCTCCTGCGCGTTCTTCACCTTCGACGCGTACTGCTTCGGCTTCGGACTGAGGTAGTTGGCGCCGTACTCGCTCTGGATCGCCGCGCGGGTGGCCTGCATCGCCTCGCTGGACAACGTGACGTTGTCGGTACGCATGTAGGTGATGAACCCGCGCTCGTAGAGGCCCTGCGCGACACGCATCACCTGCGAGGCCGAGAGGCGCAGCTTGCGCCCGCCCTCCTGTTGCAGTGTCGAGGTCATGAACGGTGGCTTGGGCGACGACCGGTAGGGCTTCTCCTCGACCGAGCGAACGGTGAAGTCGGCATCGGTGAGGCCCTCGGTGAGCGCTCGGGCGCGCGCCTCGGCGACGGCGACGACCTTGTCCGCCGCCTGCCCGCGATCGTCGAAGTCCTTGCCGACGGCGACCCTGGTTCCGTCGAGGGCGGTGAGCTTGGCTTCGAACGACGGGCTGGTCGCGGTCGTCAGGTCGATGCTCCAGTAATCCGCCGACACGAACGCCATCCGTTCGCGTTCGCGCTGCACGATGAGCCGCACCGAGGGGCTCTGCACGCGGCCGGCGCTGAGCCCGCGGTTGACGCGCCGCCAGAGCACCGGCGACACCTCGTAGCCGTACAGGCGATCGAGGATCCGCCGCGTCTCGGCAGCGTCGACCAGCCCGTAGTCGAGGTCGCGCGGGTTGTCGACGGCGTGCTCGATAGCCGACTGGGTGATCTCGTGGAACACCATCCGCTTCACCGGAACCTTCGGCTTCAGGTACTCGAGCAGGTGCCACGAGATCGCTTCGCCCTCGCGGTCTTCATCGGTTGCGAGGTAGAGCTCGGAGGCATCCTTGAGTGCGGTCTTGAGCTCTTTGATCACCGTCTTGCCGCGGTCGGTGAGCTCGTAGGTTGGCTTGAACCCGTTGTCGACATCGATGTTCAAGCCCTTCGACGGGAGGTCGGCGACGTGACCCACCGAGGCGCGCACGTCGAAGTCGCTGCCGAGCAGTTTCGACAGCGTCTTTGCCTTGGCGGGCGACTCCACGACGACGAGTGGCTTGGACATACGGACCTTTCGCTAGGACACGATGCAGGGGGTTGTCAAGCAGGAGTGTGCCGTGAGAAGTGGGGAACACAACCACGCGCCCTTCCGTGGAGCGCGGGCGTCAGCTCGCCGCGAGGTCGTCTTGATCGTCGATCTCGTCTGCTTCGATCACTCGCGACGCGCCGAGGATCCCGACCTCTCCGAGCGCCCCGTACCAGTCGACGAATCGCCGGTAGAGGACCGTCGAGCCGTCGTCGATGACGAACGTCGCACCGTCGATCTCGATCTCAACGGCTTCCAGCTCACCGATCAGGTTCGGCGTCGGTGTCGTCCGGTAGCGCCAGACGACGGCTTCGACCTCGCCTTGGCCGACTAGGGACTCCCATCCGGAACCCACGAGTACCTCGAAGCCGTCCGGGTTCAGGGCGAAGTCGTCCGCGAGACCGTTGGTGATGTCGTACCGCACGTCGCGCAGCACCTGCGGATCGTCGTCCTGCACGCACCGGTACCTGTCGTTTCTGTCGTCTCCCATCACCACACCATCCTCGGGTTCATGCCGCCCGCCTTGGCCTGGATCGACCACATCCCGAGCTTCCCCTTGTCTTCCCACACCCTCTTCGGTACGGCGACGTCGGATTGTGGCGTGGCTGCGGTGGTGGCGACCTTCCTCCGCTTGTGTCGGAAGGTGCTGACGAGCACCATGTCGCCCGACGCATCGCCGGTGCCGGTGAGTGCGATCGGAGCGGCATCCGTTGCCGGGACGTTGTGCATGTTGCGGACGATCTTGCCACCGGTGTGCGGCGGCGTGGCGAAGAAGACGTTGACCGCCGACGTGCCCGACTCCCACGTCACCCAGGAGTCGAACCAGGGTTGTTCGCACCACCACCAGAATCGAATCTCTCTCCTTCCGGTGGGCACAGGTCCGTTCTGCCATCCCCATGCGGTCCGCATCGCGAATCTGATCGCCTGTGTGACCACCTGGTCCGTCCGAGAGTTGTCGTAGTCGACCCAGTACCCGTTCGTGGCGTCGCCGCCCGGCGGTGGATCGAACCACTTCTCGAGCGCCTCCCTCGTGCGACCGGCAACACTGCCCGCCGGCGATCCGGCGGGGATGACGGAGTCGAGCGCAGCCTTCAGGTTCGTGCCGCCCGCCAGGTCGTCGCAGACATCTTGGAGGACTTGGACGAGCGGGTTGGCGGGTCCGCCCGGCGGTGATTCGGCGTTCACCAAGCTCTCCAGAGCGTTGAGCAGGTCGCCCTTCTCGAGGTGGAACGGCATTGTCGGCATGTGTGCCCCCTATACCGGAGGGCTCCGAGGGATCCCCGGGCTGCGCCTCACGGCCTTGTTCACAAAGGTACAACCGTTGGTCCCAGAGGTCGAGTGGGCACCCGTCACATCATCCCTGTGGCGCCGCGGGCGCGTGCGATGTCAGGGAGCGACCGACACGACGGCGACCGGTTCGGCGATGCCCTTCAGGGCCATGTCGTCGAGCGCCTCGACCGGAAACCCGGATCCTGCCGCGACCGCTGTGTCGACCGTGCTCAGGATCTGCTCTGAGCCCGCCATGTCGCACAGACGGGCCGCGGTCACGACGGCGAGTCCGAACAGGTCGCCCTCGTCGGCGACCGGCTGGCCGGTCGCCACACCCGTCCGCAAGATGAGGGGGCGCCGTGACCGACGATTCCGGTACGCGAGGTCGACACGCACGTCGACCGCGCAGCGCAGCGCATCCTGAGCGTCGAGGAACCACGCGAACACACCGTCGCCCGAGTACTTGAAGGCGATGCCGTGGTGCTCCTCGAGCCGTCGGCTGATGAGGTCGTTCAGCTCGTGGATGACGTCGACGTAGCCACGGTCGCCGGCGGCGACGAGGAGCGGTGTCGAGGCGACGAGATCCCACACCACCACCGTGCGGTTCAAGCGGACGCCCGAGCCGACCGAGTCGGGCAGGTGGAGGCGCAGCCTGTCGAGCAACCCGAGCATCGACGACTCGTCGAGTTCCTCGCCGAGCGTCGTCGCGAACTCGGTCACGCTCGTCGGGTCGCGGGCCGCCATCGCCAGGCACCGCTCGACGCGGCAACGCAGCAGTTCGGTCCGGGCGCCGGCCGCCTCGAGATCCCGCTCGCTCGAGCGCAGACGCGCGATCCCCGGGTCGACGTCTCCGAGTGCGATCTGGGCCATTCCGATCAGGCGGCCGATGTCCGCCCCGGTCGGCAGGAGCGTACGCATCCCCTGCTCTTCGAGCTGGCGCAGCCGGGCGAGTGCATGGGAGAGGAGTTCCGGGAGCCCGAGCTCGACTCCGAGCTCGACGTCGACTGCGAGCGCAGCCGCGTCGAACACGGTCGGGGTGTGGCGCGAGGCCGGTGCGTAGCGATCCAGGTCGACCGGCACCGCCTCGCCGTGCTCGCCCTCGTCCATCAGGTCGACCACCAGCCGGAATCTCGACGCGCCGGAGACGCCGGAGGCTTCCCAGTCGTCGAGCGCTTGGCGCGCGCCGAGGTGATCTCGTCGCAGCGCGCGGACGTATGCCAGCGTCGGCCAAGCGAACAGGGCGGTGTAGGGCGACGATGAGCGTGCGTGCGCGGCGAGCGCGTCCTGGGCCAGACGTTCGGCGGAGGGGAGGTCGCCGCGCGCCAGTGCCAACTCGGCGGCGCCGGCCAGGGCGAGCCCGTACTCACCCCAGTTGTGTGTGGCGAGACTATTCCGCTCGGCTTCGGCGATCGTGGTGGCGGCCCGCCCGAGATCCCCGGTCATCAATTCGGCAAGCGCACGACGCACGAGTAGCGCGGACAGCACCCAGTCCTCACCGGAACTCCGGGCGGCGTTCTCGCCCTCCAGCATCGCCGCGATGGTCGGACCCGGTTTCAGCGCAACGAAGTCGGTCAATCCGTCCGCGAAGTGCGCCCAGGCCCGGAGTGCGTCGTCGGCCAGCTCTCGCGCGAGCCGGATCGCCTCCTCGGCAGCGTGACGGTCGTGCCCACCCATCAGCCCGGCCATCTCCGCGAGGAGCTGCCAACACTGAGCACTGGCACGCGGGGAACGGTCACCGGCGAGGTCGAGGAAATCGCGGATCTCGTTCCCGTCGAGGGCCTCTTGGAGCGCTTCCGGGCGGAGGGACAGCTTGCTCCGCTGTTCGAGGAGGAGCGCCCGTCCCCACGCCTCGAGATCGCCGGATTGCCGCGCCAGGTCGATCGCCGCCGCGCAATGCTCCTCGGTCGCGATCGGATCGTGGTTGCGAAGGTGGCTGAGCGCGGCAATGTGGCGGAGGTCGGACTCGGTCGGGACGAGGGCCTGCCGTTGCGCGGCATCGAGGTGCGGCAATGCGTCGAGCGCGAGCTCCGCGTATCGAGCGGCCCGCGTCCACGCGCCGTATCCGGCGGACAGCTCGGCCGCGCGACCTCCGATCCTGGCCATGTCGATCGGATTCGCTCCTCGGCCGGCGCGGCGGAGATGGTGCGCGACCTGGATCGTGTGCTCGTCGCTGGCTCCCCGGTCGAGCTCGGTCAGGCGTTCGGCGATCTGGCGGTGCACTACACGGATGGATCGAGAGGATCGATCACCGGCGACGAGCTGACGGACCGTGGGATGCCGGAAGATCACCTCGTCGGAGTCGGTCGAGTGGATCACGCCGCCGCGCTCGGCCTCGTCGAGGGCCTGCTCGACCCGTGCCTCGGTCCAGCCGATGGCCGCGGTGAGCGTGCCGATGTCGAGCGGGTTGTCCATCAGGCTCGCGACGGTGACGAGCTCGCGCGCCTCTGTGCCCAACCGATCGAGCTGGCCCCGTTGGACGTGGTCGAGGTGGTTGGGCCCCGCGCGAACCTCGGTGGTCGCGAGCACCGTGCCGCCCTCGATCATCAGCTCGCCGCGCCCGCGGAGTTCGTCGACCAGCGATCTGACGAAGAGCGGGTTCCCGCCCGTGACCTCCATGACGTCGGCGAGCAGCCGCCCCGACGGTACGGCACCGGTGAGGCTGCGCAGCATCTCGTTGACCGCGAGTTCGCCGAGTGGATCGAGGGCGAGCACCCGGTGAGCCCGCTCCTGCGCGATCCGTGCCAGCGCCTCGTTGGGAGGCTGACCGGCCGTGGTGGGCCTGGTCGTCAGGAGCACGAGCAGCGTCACCGGTGCCATCGCGTTCTGCCGGGCAGCCGACGTCACCAGATGGGTCAGCAGATCGAGTGATCCGCGGTCGGCCCAGTGCACGTCGTCGAGGCGGAGGATCGCCCGCCCGCGGGAAGCGGCGGTCAGCAGCACGTCTGTGAGCCGCATGAACACGCGGGGATCGCGTCCGATGCGCAGCTGCAGGTCGTTGCTCGAGAGTGTGCCGATCGCCTCGCCGAGGATGTCTTCGCTGCGCAGCGCCGACACGAGCGGAAGTAGTGGAACTCCGAGGTCGTCGTGGCACGAGGACGCGAACACGGTGGTTCCTGTCGAGGACTCAGCGGCCATCAGATCGTCGGCGAGGGTTGTCTTGCCGACGCCCGGCTCACCGATGATCGTGACGATGCGCATCTGTCCCGCCCAGGCGTCGGCCGCCCACTCGGCGAGCGCGTGTCGCTCGGATCGGCGGCCGACCAATGTCGTCGGCGGGCCGCGCTGCAGGACTTCGTCGCCCGTGCGTGCCACAACGACCCACGCTAGTGCCCTGGGCACAAACGTTCGGCGGGGTGACGACGGCCAGGAACGCCGCTCGCGGCGTCCTCGTCGCCATCGGAGACCGGCGCCGCGGATACCGTGCTGACGATGGAGCCGGATCGGCGACTCGGGTGGTCGGATCACTTCGCCCGAGCCTGGACAGCGGTCGGGCGTTCCGGCTCTCCCGGTCGCGTGTCCCGTCTCGATCGTGGGTGGAGCACGGTGGTGCGGACGCTCGATCAGGCGCGGGGGCAGACCGAACCGGCGCGCGTTCGCAACATCGGCGCCGAGGTCGCGGTCGGCGACTGGGTGGTCCCATCCGACGACGGTGAACGGGTCGAGCACGTCCTCGAGCGGAGCTCGGGGTTCACGCGGCGCGCGTCGTTCGACGGGATGCGGGCGGTCTCGCACACGCTCGCGGCGAACGTCGATGTCGTATTCCTCGTGCACGCGCTCGGCGCACCACCGAGCCCGAGGCGCCTCGAGCGCGAGCTGGTGCTCGCCTTCGACTCGGGCGCCGACCCGGTCGTGGTACTCACCAAGACCGATCTCGTCGATGATGCCGGGCCTGCCCGAGCGGCGCTCGAGGCGGTAGCCCTCGGCGTGCCGGTGCTCCTGGCGAGCGGCGTCACGGGCGAGGGCGTCGAGGCGTTGCGCTCATTGGCGGGCGACGACCGCACGCTCGCGTTCCTCGGTGCCAGCGGCGTCGGTAAGTCGACGCTCATCAACTCGCTCCTGGGGGTCGATCTCCAGGCCACGAAATCTGTGCGCTCGGGCGACCAGCGCGGACGGCACGCGACCGTCGCCGCCGAACTGATCCCGCTCCCGGGTGGAGGTTGGCTGATCGATACGCCCGGCGTGCGCGCGGTGAGCCTGTGGTTGTCGGGTGACGGCATCGAGCGAGCCTTCGCCGACGTGTTCGACCTGATGGATTCCTGCCGGTTCCGCGACTGCAAGCACGACCGCGAGCCGGGCTGTGCGGTGCAGGCCGCGATCGCAGCGGGGGAGCTCGATTCCGTGCGTCTCGACAGCCTCGAGCGTCTGGTCGAGGAGGAGGCGGCGCTCGAGGAAGAGCAGCGGGCGCGGGAGAAGGCGGCCGACAAGCGGGCTGGAGGGCGGACCCGGCCGCCCGAGGAGTCGGAGTTCGACGAGGAGTTGGCCGACGGCGTCGACGGTCCGTAGCACTCCGGTGGGTCCGCGCGCGGGGAGCGGACGTCCGGCGCACGCCGGCGGCGACCGGAATCTTCGAAAGGATTTGCGAATAGAACAAAGGTTCGGTATACTGGTGACATGCCCACCGCCGTCGAGACGGAAACGAGGTTTGCCGACCTGGTGTCGGATCTCTCGTTGTTCGACGATGCTGAGTTGACCGACCGGTTCCGCGAGTTGGAGTTGGTGCAGCGGCGGGCGGCTGCCGAGATGGCGGCGATTGCGGGCGAGGTAGACAGGCGCGGTGCGTATCGCGACGATGGCCACCGTGCGCTGACCGGGTGGCTGCGTGCGCACGGCAACTACGCCCCTGCAACCGTCACCCGCACCAAGCGGCTGGCGCGTTTGTTCGGGGATTGTCCCGAGGTGGCCGACCAGTTGTATGCCGGTCGGATTGGTGTCGATCAGGCCGCCGAGTTGGGCCGGGCGGGGGCCAACCCGCGCTGTGGTGACCGGCTTCCCGACTCGGTCGGTGTCCTGCTCGACCATGCACAGCGGTTCGGTTACGCGGATTTCGTGGCGTGCGTGAAGCGGTGGGAGATGCTGGCCGATCTCGATGGCGCCCACGAGGATCGTGGCGAGGCGGTGCGGGCGCGTCGGGCGGCGGTTATCGCCGGTGCGGATGGTGTCGACATCACTGCATCGGGTGGTACGGGGTTGCAGGCTGCGGAGATGGCAGCGATCTTCGAGGCCTTCGTCGAGGCCGAGTTCCAACGCGATCTCGCCGAACGCCGACAGCGTTGCGGTGACGACGCCGAGGGCGCAGAGCTCGCCCGCACCGATGCTCAGCGGCGCTTCGACGCGCTGATGGCGATCTTCCGCACGGCCAACACCAGTCCCGGTCCCGGCACACCCGCTGAGGCGACGGTCAACATTCTGTGCGATCAGTACATCTTCGAGTTCGCGCTCGCCCGCCACGGCCTTGCCGATGAGCCCAGCGACCTGCGCGAGCCCGACCCGGCACAGGCCCGCTGCGAAACCACATCTGGCACGCCGCTGTTGCCCGACGACGTGGTCCTGGCGGCACTCGGTGGTTGGGTTCGGCGGGTGGTGGTCGACTCGGCCAGTGTCGTGGTCGATCTCGGTCACCGGCGGCGTTGTTTCACGGGCGCAGCAGCGGAGGCTGCCCGCCTCCTCGTAACGAACTGTGAACAGGACGGCTGCATCGTCCCCGAAGCGTGGGCGCAGATCGACCATCTCCGCGAGTGGGGCGATGGTGGTCGCACCGATCAGGACAATGCCGGCATCGATTGTGGGCATCACAACCGGTTCAAACACGGCCGCGGGCTCCGCACTCGTCGCGACCGGTACGGCAAGTTGCACACGCAACGACCCGATGGCACCTGGATCACCCCGGTCGGATGTGATCCACCCGACGAATACGACTTTCAGACCGACGCCGACATCGACGAACTCGCCCGCCAACGGGTCCGTAACCTCATCGACCGAGGCTGAGTCCGCGACGCTTCGCAAGCTCCAAGGCTGGATCAGTCCAGCGTTGGCCGCGGCCCGACTTCTTGTTCGACCATCGGGACCACGACGCCGACCCAGCCCTCGTAACCGTCGACACCTCCGAGCATCTCGAGGTACATCGCCGCGTCGTCCCCGACCGTCGTGTGGAGCGGTGTGTCGGGGTTGGCCACCGCCGCGACGATCGCGTCTGCGACCCGTGCCGGATCTGCGCCCGTTCCGACACGGGCATCCGCGAATGACTGGAACCACTGCACGTCATCGGCGTACACGTCGCCGGGGCGCTCGTCGCGGCTCGGCGTGTTTGCGGTGATCTCGGTGTCGAAGAATCCGGGCTCGATCGAGACGACTCGGATCCCGTGGGGACCCATCTCGCCCGCCAGCGCCTCGCTAAGCGCGTTGAGCGCCTGCTTCGATGCCGCGTACATGACGTTGTAGGGAAGCGCCGGCAGTCGGCTGGCGATCGAGCTGACGTTGACGATCACGCCCGAGCGTCGTTCACGCATGACGGGGAGCACTGCGCGCGCCATCCGCATCGGGCCCCAGAAGTTGGTGTCCATCACCGTCATCGCCGTGTCGAGCGACATCGTCTCCACCGGGCTCCGGTGGGCGAGTCCCGCATTGTTGACGAGCACATCGATCGCGCCGTGTCGCTCGATCGTCGCCGCGACCGCTGCCTTCACCGACGCCCCGTCGGTCACGTCGAGTTGTTCGATCTGCACCTCGAGGCCCTCATCCGCGGCGCATTGTCGCAGTTCGTCCGCCTTCGCCAGGTTGCGCATCGTCGCCACGGCCGTGTCGCCGTCGCGGGCGAATGCCAGTGCGGTCTCGAGACCGAAGCCGCTGCTGCACCCCGTGATCAGTACGACGCTCATTGCTCAACCTCCCGGGCTCGACGGTAGTCGCGTCGCACGCCGTCGATGATCTGCAGGCGCTCGATCGTCACGTCAGAGGTTGTCGAGCGACCAGCCGGCACCCTGTCGGATCCAGAACCGGGTGAGGGCGACGGCCTCGACCGGGAGTGGGCCATAGATGTGGGGGAACAACTGGTCGCTGCCGGGTTCGGGTGGCTCCTCGACGATCTCGGCGGGCACGCGGTCGGGGTCGATCGTCAACAGCACGAGTTGATCGAGGTCGCCATAGAACAGGTCGGCCGTGCGCTCGAGCTGGTCGCGGCGCGAGCAGTGGATGAAGCCGACCTCGTCGAGCGTCATCCCGCGCGTCGACATGCGGTACTCGCCGTCGGTGAACGCCTGCGACCAGTCGGTCGGGAGCGCGAGGTGGTAGATCGGTGCGGTGGGCACATTCATCGGCTGACCGCCGAACGGATGGTGACCGCCCGGTCGAGGCGGGTGTCGGCGAGCTGCGCCCGCAGCGCTGTGCGGCCGCACACGATCTCGAGGTCGCCGCCCGAGCCGCGCGCTCGCGCTCCGGCGCCGAGCAGCACGCCGAGTCCCACGTCGTCGATCGCCGCGACGCCGTCGAGGTCGACGATGACGCGCTCGCCCGGATGATCGCGGAGCAGGCGCGTGAGCGCGTCGCGCATCGCCGCGATCGACGCCAGGTCGACGATGCCCTCGACCTCGAGCGTCGGAACGCCCGAGACGATCGTGGCGGTTGCGGTCATCTCCACGGCCAGAACGATATGGCCACTACGGAGGTTCGAGCGCCATCGTCGCCGACGAGCGATGGGTCACCGACCCGAGCATCCGCGAGATGATCGACGATCCGCCCGAGTCGGTGTAGGTGACGGTGACCGTGACCGTCGTCGCGCTGGTAGAGGTCGCCACCGAGATCGGGAGGGCGACAGCGCGCTGCGCGGCTGCGCTCGCCGCCCCGGCGGGACTCGCGGCGACGGCCGCCGCACGCGCACCCTCACGCGCCGCCAAGCCGACGGCGAGTTCGTCGCGGATCACGACGCCGACCCGCACGATCACGACGACGAGCACCGCGAGGATGCCGAGCGCCGCGGCGAACTCGACCGCGGCCTGCCCGGCATCGGTCGACCGGCGTCCGGTCTGGCATGTGCTCGATCCCGGGCGAAGGGTGGTGGGGGTGCGGCGCGCGGCGGCCACCGGGTCACACCCGACTGGTGACCGTGTCGATCACCTTGTTGAACAGACTGCTGATCTTGGCCGAACCGCCGCCCGCGGTCGCCCAGGCGACGACGAGGAGTGCGACGAGTGCGGCCGCGAGCAGCACGAGCGCGTACTCGGTGGTCGCCTGTCCGTCGTCGCCGCGTTCGTCGCGGAGCGATGTGACGAGCGAGTTCGCCGCCGTCTGGGCATGGACGAAAAGGGTGAGGAAGATGGTTGGCATGGGAGCCTCCGGAATGGATGGGATCGTTCGGTCACCACGCCGAGTTGCCGAGTGACGAGATGGCTGCCAGCACCGATGGAGCGATGGCGAGCAAGACGAAGGAGGGGAGCGTGCACACGACGAGAGGGAACGAGAGGGTGATCGGGAGTCGCCGCGCATCGGCCTCTCCCAGGCGCCGTCGCGCCGAGCGAACCTCGCCGGCCAGGCGCTCGAGGACCGGCGCGAGAGGAAGCCCGTACCGCTCGGCGCCGGCGATCGCGTCGACCACCGGGTCGGCTCCGGCGCCGATCTCGTCGTGGAGTGCGGTCATCGCGTCGGCGAGGGCATCGCCGCGATCGAGTCGATGGCACACCGACTCGAACGCCGGTGTCAGCGATGGTGGGGCGATCGAGACGAGGTTTCGCACCGCCTGGTGCGGTGTGAGTCCGGCCTGGACGGTGAGAACGAGCAACTCGATCGCGTCCGGCAGGTCGCGTTCCCTGCGCAGGCGGGCACGCCGTACCGAGAGAAGTGTGATCACACGGCCGCGGCCCCAGACACCGACGGCGAGCGCGGCGGTAGGGATCGGTCCGAGCATCGCGATCGACACCGTCGCGGCCGTTGTTGCGGCAAGGACCCGGGCCGCCGGCCGCCGTGTGGCTCTCGATCGGATCGGACGTGTTGCGATCGCCTCGGGTCGGGGCGAACGGGCGATGGCGAGGTTGGGCGCGCAGGCGAAGCCGACGGCGAGGACGAGCAGCACCATCGTCGCCGGCAGCACGGCGTCGCCGAGTGTGCTCACGGGGTGCGTCCGATCACCCAGCGCATCCAGAGCCAGCCGATTGCATTGAGCGCCAGCCCGACGGCGATGATCGTGGCTCCGGTGGGTGTCGTGGTCGCCTGTCGGACGTCGGCGTCGACCGTGAGCATCAACGCGAGGAAGCCGAGCGGGACGAGCGTCAGCACATGTGCCGACATGCGTGCCTGCGCGCTGTGTGCAACGCGTTCCTGGCCGTCGGCCGAGCGGAGCCGGAGCGCTGCTGCGGCCCGGTCGAGGGGCTGCGCGCTGGGACCGCCGAGGCGTGCCGCCGAGACGATCACCGCTACGGCGAGCGCGAGATGCCCGTCATCGCGGACGAGGTCGGCGAGCGCCTCGTCGATCGACGCCCCACGTTCGAGCCGGTGCCCAACCTCGGCGATCTCGGCGGCCAGCGAGGGGGAAGACGAGCCGGTGACCATCAACGCGTCGCGCAGCGTGCTCCCCGCCCTGACGCGGCGGCTGAGATCGTCGCACCAGCAGGCGACCGAGTCGGCATCGGGTCGGCCGCGCCGGCGCGAGATCAGTCGTGTTCCGACGCCCTTCGTTCGTTCGATCGCGCGTGCTACGACCCGATGTCGCGGGGCGGGCCCGCGGAGTGTTCTGCGGACCGCACGGCTGCGCGCCCGCGCCACGACGGGGCCGAGCAGCGCAGCGACGAGGATGGCCACGAGCACGGCACCCGTCTCGGGGGCGTCGATGATCGCGGACGGGTTCACGCCGAGTCCTCGACCGCCGAAGTCGCGTGCGCCACGCGGCCTCGGTGGAGTTCGCCGAGTCGCTCGAATCCGTCGATCCCCTGTCGCCCGAGCAAGCGCAGCTCCGGAGCGACGAGCCCGCCGCCGGGGTCGGGCATGCAGATCTCCGAGATCGACTCGATCCGTCTGTGGCCGTCGTCGTGGCGGCCGACGTGGACGACGACGTCGATCGACCGGGCGAGCTGTTGGCGGATGGCGACGAGCGGCCAGGTCGGAGCGGCCTGCAGTGTGAGTGATTCGAGACGCAGCAGCGCGTCGAGGGGGCCGTTGGCGTGGCATGTCGAGAACGACCCGTCGTGGCCGGTGTTCATCGCCTGTACGAGCCCGAGCACCTCGGGACCCCTGATCTCGCCGACGATCAGCCGGTCGGGTCGCAGCCGCAGTGCCGTGCGGACGAGTGCCTCGAGCGTCACCGCCGTCGGGAGATCGGCGGTGGCCGGCCGCGCCTCGAGGCGGATCGTGTGCCGTCCCGCGACGGGGAGTTCGGCGGTGTCCTCGAGGATCAGCACCCTTTCGTCGTCGGGCACGAGCGTGGTGAGCGAGGCGAGCAGCGATGTCTTGCCCGACGAGGTCGCCCCGCACACCAAGATGTTGCACCTGGCGGCGATGAGCTCGTCGCACAGCTCGGTGCCGACATCGTCGGTGAACGAGGTGAGCGGGCGGATCGTCGACGCGAACCGGCGGATCGACAGGCTCGTCCCGTCGACCGCGACCGGAGGGACCACGGCGCATACGCGCGCTCCGCTCGCCAGGCGGGCGTCGACGATCGGTGTCGTGCGGTCGAGGCGCCGCCCGATCGGCGCGAGGATCCGTTCGATGAGCTGCTCGATCGGCTGGCCGTCGAGGTCGCCGGCCCGCAGCAGCACTCCCGATCGCTCGATCCAGATCTCGCGCCCGCGGTTGACGAGCACCTCGTCGATCGTCGGATCGGCGACGAG
>CBDUYD010000052.1:0-17367 GCA_965371355.1 uncultured Ilumatobacteraceae bacterium | reverse complement strand
ATCCCGATTTGTGTCGGCGAAAATCGCCGGCGTACCGATAATCGCCGACACAAACGCTGGATGGCCGGGCGTGGGCGGACGCGCGGTGAGCGTCGCGGCCAGGCACCTCTCCGCTGGGTGGCTGATCTCTACCAGGTGTCGATGTTGGGGCGGCGGGTGGTGTCGGGCGGGACGGACGAGCGATGGGTCTCGGGGGCCGCGTCGAAGAGGGTGGCGATCCAGCGGCGGGTGTCGGCGGGGTCGATCACGTCGTCGATCTCGAAGTGGCTCGCCGCGTTTAGCGCCTTGCCGTGCTCGTACATCCGATCGACCATCTCACCGAACAGCGTGTCGCGGGCATCGTCGTCCTCGACCGCCTCGAGTTCCTTGCGGTAGCCGAGGCGCACCGCTCCCTCGAGGCCCATCCCACCGAACTCGCCGGTCGGCCATGCCAGGCACGCCAGCGGCGCCCGCGTCGACCCTCCCATCATCGCCTGCGCTCCGAGGCCGTACGCCTTGCGCGTGACCACGGTGACGACCGGGACCGACAGATTCGCCCCGGTCACGAACAGGCGGCTGCAATGGCGCACGAGCGCCGATTCCTCGATCTCGGGACCGACCATCATCCCCGGTGTGTCGCAGAGCGTCACGACCGGGAGTCCGAATGCGTCACAGAGTTGCAGGAAGCGGGCGGCCTTGTCGGCTCCGTCGGAGTCGATCGCCCCACCGAGATGGTGCGGATTGTTGGCGACGACACCGATCGGACGCCCCTCGATGCGGGCGAGCACCGTGACCATCCCGACACCGAACTCGCGGCGCAGTTCGAGCACCGAGTCGACGTCGAAGAGCCCTTCGATGATCTGGCGGATCTCATAGGCCCGCAGCCGGTCGATCGGGACGACGTCGCGCAGCGCCTCCTGATCGGGAGCGTCCCATCCCTCGACCGGACCCTGGAAGTACGACAGGTACTTCTTGGCGACCACCACAGCCTCGTTCTCGTCGGCGACGACGATGTCGACCACGCCATTGGCGCGCTGCACACCGATCGGTCCGACCTCGGTCGGCTCGTACACGCCGAGCCCGCCACCCTCGATCATCGCCGGACCGCCCATGCCGATGTTCGAGTCCTCGGTGGCGATGACGACGTCGCAGCAACCGAGGATCGCCGCATTACCGGCGAAGCAGTACCCCGCATTGACCCCGACCAACGGGACCGTTCCGGACAACTCGGCGAACCACAGGAACGCGAGACAGTCGAGTCCGGCGATTCCGGTCCCGTCGGTGTCGCCGGGGCGGCCGCCGCCACCCTCGGTGAAGAAGACGACCGGTATGCGCAGCCGTTCTGCGAGTTCGAAGAGCTTGTCCTTCTTGCGGTGGTTCTGGAGCCCCTGCGTGCCCGCGAGCACCGTGTAGTCGTACGACACCGCAACACACTTCGTCCGCCTGCCGTCGAACAGGTCTGCGTTGACGTCACCGACGCCTCCGACGAGCCCGTCGCCGGGTGTGTTGCGGATCAGGTCGTCGATCTCGCGGCGCCGACGCTGCGCCGCGATGACGACCGGTCCGTACTCGACGAACGAGCCCTCTTCGATCAGATCGGCGATGTTCTCGCGGGCGGTCCGTCGATCGCGGGCACGGCGCTTGGCGACGGCGTCGGGACGCGCCTCGTCGAGGCCGATGCGATGCCGTTCGGTCACCGCGGCGAGATCGGGACGATCGAGCCCGAGCGGCGCCACGGCACCGGTGGAAATCGGCTCTGCCGCCGATGCTCCCACGCCGACAGCCGACTCGTCGACCGCGCCGATCGGATCGCCCACCAGGAGCGTGTCGCCCTCCCCGACCACCAGCTTGAGCACGCCGTCGCAGGGAGCGAGTACCTCGTGGTGCATCTTCATCGACTCGATGAGCGCGACGAGGGCGCCTTCACGGACGCTGCTGCCGTCCCGGACGAGCACGCTGACGATGGTCCCTTGCAGTTCCGAGGCGATCATCACGGGCATTGGCAAGGTCTACATCACCCGTCGTTAGGCGCACCCATTCGGCGGGGGCGGAGCGGGGGCGGAGGCGGAGGCGGAGCGGGAACGGATCAGAGCGAACGTTCGGGCGAACGTTGGAACGTCGTGATCGACTGCTCGCCCATCACAAGCTCCGCGGCGACGGTGGCGAAGAGCGCGGGCACGATGAAACCAGGCTGACCGGTGGCCTCGGCGACGAACATCACCGCGGCGAGCGGGACGCGGTACCCGGCACCGAGGAACGCCGCCATTCCGAGCAGTGTGTACAGGGTCGGGTCGAGCGGATTGACGACGTCGCCGACAGCTCGACCGACGATCGCCCCGCCGACGACCAAGGGGATGAAGACCCCACCGACACCGCCACCAGCAAGCGTGGTGGCGGTGGCCAGACATCGCAAGATGAGCACGGCCGCGAGCAGCCACAGAGCGTGCTCCTCCCTCAGCCAGGCGACCACTTCGAAGCCCGGGCCGAGGGTGAGACTCTCGCCGGTCAGGCCACGGGAGATGACGAAGAGCGTGGTGAGCCCGGCCCCCGAGACGACCAGCCGGGTAGCGATCGGGCGCAGGGTGAAGCCCTTGGCCGCCCGGATGAGCCGAGAGAAGGCCCGCGCACCGAGCGCGCACCCGATGCCGATGAGGATGGCACCGCCTAGGTCGCGGTACTCGAAGATCGCACCCTGGGCGGTGTCGACGAGGAAGATCGGGTCGGTGTTGCTGAGGGCGACGAACACGAGGTAGCCCGAGGCGCTGGCGACGAGCGCGGGGAGCAGCATGCGCCTCGCCATCTGGTCGCGGAACGGAACCTCGAGCGCGAAGATCGCGCCGGTTGCCGGTGCCTTGAAGATCGCCGCCACACCGGCCGCCGCCCCGGCGACGAGGAGCGTCCGATGATCGGCCCCGCGGAACGCGGCGGGGAGGCGCCGCTGGATCATCGCTCCGATCGCGGACCCGCCGTACAACGACGGACCCTCGAGCCCCATCGCGCCACCGAAGCCGAGCGTGGCGACCGCAGCGGTGATGCGGCCCACGAACGCGCGCACACGCAGGGGGTACTCGGGGTCGTGGAAGCCGCGGAGGTACTCGTCCGACGTCGCCGGCGACGCGCCGGCACCAACGGTGTGGAGGATGATCGCGGTGATCACCAGCCCGACGCCGGGCGCGATCGCGGCGAACCAGAGCGGTCCGTGAACGACCCGTTCGAGTATCACCTCGACGACGATGTACTCGAAGAACCTGACGAGCAGCCCGGTGAGCGCACCGGTGATCGCCGCGAGGAGGACGACCTCTCGCGAGCGGCGGACGAGGACTCTCAGTTCGCCGGCGCGGATATCGAAGGTCGATGGACGGATTCCCATCATCGACCCTGGACGCCACACGGCGGCGAAGTCTAGGTGAGCACCCCGTCGATCAGGAGGTCGAGCGCGTGAGGAGTTCGGAGAAATACGGAATCGTCCGCTCGAGACCTGTGCGCAGGTCGATGGCGGGCTCCCATCCCAACGTGCGTCTCGCGAGTTCGATGTCAGGGCGGCGGCGCGCCGGGTCGTCCGCGAGCGCGGGCAGGTAGCTGACCTCGGAACTCGAACCCGTGATCTCGACCACGAGAGCGGCCAGCTCCAGCATCGTGAACTCGCCGGGGTTGCCGATGTTCACGGGACCCGCCTCGTCGCTGTCGAGCAGGGCCAGGAAGCCACGGATCTCGTCCTCGACGAAACAGAAGCTGCGCGTCTGCGTACCGTCGCCGTAGATCGTCAACGACTCGTCGCGCAGCGCCTGGACGATGAAGTTCGACACGACCCTTCCGTCGTCGGGCTTCATCCGCGGACCGTAGGTGTTGAAGATCCGCACGATGCGCGCATCGAGTCCGAGTGTTCGCCGGGACGCGACCGTGAGCGCCTCGGCGAAACGCTTGGCCTCGTCGTAGACGCTGCGCTCACCGATCGGGTTCACGTTGCCCCAGTACGACTCGGGTTGTGGATGCACCTCCGGGTCGCCGTAGACCTCACTCGTCGACGCGAGGAAGAAGCGCGCATCTCGAGCGAGCGCGAGGTCGATCAGGTGCTTCGTTCCACTGCTGCCCGCAGCGAGCGTCTCGAGCGGCAGGGCGAAGTAGTCGCGGGGAGAGGCTGCACTCGCCAGATGCATCACGGCGTCGACCGTGCCCGATACGTCGACACCCTCTGTGACATCGCACTCGATGAACTCGAACGCCGCCTCGGCCCCGAGATGGGCAATGTTGGCCCGGCGTCCCGTGACGAGGTTGTCGACGCACACGACCCGGTCACCGCGCGCCAGCAGTGCGTCGCACAGGTGCGAGCCGAGGAATCCGGCGCCACCCGCGACGACGACGCGCATCAGCGTCGCCCCACGCCGTCGTATCCGAGGCCCGCCTCGCGCACGAGGTCGGGATCGAGCAGATTGCGCGTATCGACCACGACAGCTCCCGGGCGCGCAGCCGCGGCCAGCGAGTTGAGGTCGATCTTGGCGAACTCGGGCCACTCGGTGAACAGCGCGATCACCTCCGCGCCGACCGCGACCTGATCGAGGTCGGCGACGAGGTCGATGCCGGTGAGCGCTTCGGCCTGGTGGGGCGACAGGTCTGATCTGGTCGTCGGGTCGAACGCGCGGACCTGCGCACCGGCCCGCCGCAGATCGGCGATGATCGCCAGCGCGGGCGACTCGCGCAGGTCGTCGGTCCCGGCCTTGAAGGTGAGCCCGAGCGCCGCGACCGTGATGCCCTCGAGATCGCCATCGGGACGACCACAGGCGCGCCGTATCTTGTCGACCATGCGTGCGCGCTGTTCGTCGTTGACGTCGATCACGCCGCGCATCATCGTGAAGTTGTAGCCGTGATCCTCTGCGATCTTGACCAGCGCTCGCGAGTCCTTGGGGAAGCAGCTCCCTCCCCAGCCGGGGCCCGGATCGAGAAACTGTGTACCGATCCGACGGTCGGACCCGATGCCGGCAACGACCGCCGTGACGTCTGCACCGACCGCTTCGCACATCGCCGCGACCGCGTTGACGAACGAAATCTTCATCGCGAGGAATCCGTTCGCCGCGTACTTGATCGCCTCGGCCGACGCCGGGTCGGTGATCAGCACTGGTGCCGGGATGTCGCGATAGATCTCGGCCAGCCGCTCGGCGGCGTCACGGTCGGCGGCGCCGATCACGACGCGATCGGGGTTGAGGAAGTCGGTGACCGCCGTGCCCTCGCGGAGGAACTCCGGATTGGAGACGACGAAGACGTCGTCGCGCCGGATCACCCGCTCGACCACGATCGTCGAGCCGACCGGCACCGTCGACTTGTTGACGACGATGGTTCCCGGAGCCAGCACGGGAGCGATCTCGGCGGCGGCACGTTCGACATAGCTCAGATCGGCGCTTCCGTCGGCGCCGTCGGGCGTGGGCACGCAGAGGAACACGATGTCGGCGTCCTGTGCAGCGGCCCGCGACCCCACGACGAACTCGAGCCGTCCGGCATCGCTCTCGTCGCGCACGATCGCCTCGAGGCCGTCTTCGACGATCGGGATGCGACCCGAACGGAGCAGGTCGATCTTGCGCTCGTCGATGTCGCCGCAGACGACGTCGTGTCCGAGATGTGCGAGGCAGGCGCCGGTGGTGAGCCCGACGTATCCGGTGCCCACCACACCCAGCCGGATCGTGGTCGATGACATGATTCCTCCTCGAAGTCCGCCAAATCAGGAAGTGTTCGTTCGACATGCCGGATCGACCATGGATCGGACGCGCGACGCTGAACGTAGCGTAACCCGGTCCCCCGCCGCCCGGCAACCAAGACCGCGCCGGAGGGGAATCCCTCATCGGGGCGCTCGGCATCGGTACCGTCGCAGCTGTGGCGATCCCCACCACCACACCCCCACCGAGCGAGAGCGGCGTCGAACAGGGCCTCGCTGACGCGTGCGGCGACGACCCGACGTGGCTCTGCCGCGAGGTCTACGAGTGGACCGGGAGCGAGGCTCTGGCGAACATCGCCGACTGGCTGATCGGCCGGCCGCTGACGATCGTCACCGTGCTGTTCGTCGGTTGGATCGCGGCGAAAATCGCTCGGCGATACGTGCGCCGAGGTGTCATGCGGCTCGCGGTGGCCGATCGGGTGAACACGCTCAACCGGCTCGAAGCGATCGGCCTCGAGCCATTCGACGACGGGCCGGATCCGCGTCGCGAGGCGCGGGCCGAATCGATCTCGACGGTTCTCAGCGGCACGGTGTCGGTGATCATCTGGACGCTCGCGATTATCATCGCCCTCAGCGAGGCGGGAATCGATCTCGCCCCCTTGATCGCCGGCGCCGGGATCGCCGGGATCGCGCTCGGATTCGGAGCGCAGAGCCTCGTGAAGGACTGCATCGCCGGACTCTTCGTTCTGATCGAAGACCACTACGGACTCGGCGACCACGTCGATCTCGGTGAAGCCTCCGGAATCGTCGAGCGGATCACATTGCGCGTCACCGTCCTGCGCGACGGCGACGGAACGGTATGGCACGTGCCCAACGGCGAGGTGCGCCGCGTCGGCAACCGCTCGCAACTGTGGTCGGTCGCGGTCATCGACATCGACATCGCCTACGAGGCCGACATCGCGCGCGTTCGCGAAGTGATGCTCGGCGTCGCCACCGAGGTCTGTTCCGAGCCGCGGTGGGAGGCCGAGATCCTCGAGAGCCCCGAGGTGCTCGGCGTCGAGCTGCTCGGACCCGACGCCGTCACGCTCCGCATGCACGTGAAGACGGCGCCGGGCGTGCAGTGGCGCCTGCAGCGCGAGCTCCGAGAACGCCTCAAGACGCGCTTCGACGCCGAGGGCATCGAGATTCCGTTCCCGCAGCGGACCGTATGGATCAGGAGCGAGGCCTGATGCCATGATTGGCACAATGATTATCGCAGTCTCGGGTTTCTTCGGGCCCGTTCCGAGTACCGGGGCCCTCGTCCGGGCGATCCTGTTGACGATTCTCGCCTACGCCGTGCTCCGCTTCTCCGAGCGGGCGGCCGAACCGCTGCGTCCGCTCCCGGCGCGCACGGCCGGTTCGGTGCGTACCGAGACCCCCGCCATCGTCAACATGCTGACCAACGACGCGACCCTCACCGCGGGGGGTTTCCGGGCGACGGTCATCGACCTCGGGGCGCGAGGCTGGTTACGGCTGTTGCCACCGACGACCGACGACGAGATCGGCAGGGTCCGGCCGGCGGCGAACTCGCTGCGCGGCGACTCGCTGCTCCCCCATGAACGCCTCGTCCTCCAGCACATCATGGCGCGGTTCACCACCGACATGGCGATACCGGCGCAGAACCTGGCGGTCGACGTCCGGGGTTCGTGGTGGAGGCGATTCAACGGTCTCGTCAGCGACGAGGGGCACCGCTCGGGTCTGCTCAAGACACGCTGGACGCTCGGTCGGCTCGCGCCACCGATCGCGTTCGCGGCCGTCGCGGTGTTCGCCTGGTGGTTGGCGGTCCGCTCGGCCGACGACGGCGTCGCCGTCGTCGATTCGCTCGAACGCAGGATCGTCACGTGGACGTTGCTGTTCGCGCTCGTCGCGATCACCGTCCGCATCGTCATGCACATCGTCCGCCGCGAACTCACCCAGACCCAGGCGGGCCTCGTCGCCACCGAGCGGTGGCTCGCGGTCCGCGAACGCCTCGTCGAGGGCGGGTTCGGCATGCTCGCTCCGAGTTCGATCGAGGTCGGTGACAGGCGCCTGGCGTACGCATCGGCGATGTGCCTGGCCGAGGGGGCGGCGATCGAGCTCCCGTTGGCGCGCGAAGACCACTACCGGGCATGGAGTGCGGTCGGCGGCACGGGGCGACTCGTGCGGGTCAAGTACCCGAGTCGTGTCGGCTACGGCCTCCACCCGATCGCCGCGATCCTGATCGGGATAGTCAGCGTCATCGTCGGGATCCGCGGTCGGCGATGGTTCTCCGACGTCGCCAGGATGGAGGCGTGGGAGTCGCTGTACGAACGCTTCCCCGACCAGGACTGGCTGATCTCCGACATCGCGACCGGCCTGGCCGCACTCTGCTTCATCCCGATCGTGCTCGGTCTCTGGGTCACCTTCGCCGGCGCTGCCGACGTCTTCACGACGACCGAACGCACGGGGGTCATCCTCCGTACCCGGCGGCCCGCCGAGGTCGTCCCCCTCCCCCGCGCCCTGCGCCGCATGCTCGAACGCGACCGTTTCACGGTCTACATGGCGGTCGACGACGGCGCCGACGGGACCGTCGTCGCGTGGCGATCGACCGAACGCCACGCCGTGCCCCAGGGAGCCAGCGCCGTCGTCAAGGCGACCCCGGTGCTCGGCTACGTCCGCAAGGCCACCCCGGTCGGCCACCGTCTCCCGGACTGACCCTGCTCAGCTGACCCGGTCGGCGTGTCGCCGGATCTCGTTGACGATCTCGGCGTGGCGCGATTTGGGCAGGTCGTGACCCATGTCGGGATAGAGCAGGATCCGTGATCCCGCAACCGCGCGGGTCGTCGCTACGCCGCCGCTCGGGAGGACGAGCTGGTCGGCGAGCCCGTGGATGACCAGCGTCGGCGCCGTGATCGTCCGCAGCCCATCGGTGCGGTCGGGACTCGCCACGATCGCCGCGATCTGGCGCGCTGTCCCCTCGGGTCGAAAGCTGCGCTCGAGATTGGCGGTCGCCAGCTTGCGGACCTCGACCGCATCGAAGTGAGGACCCGAGATCATGCGGAAGACACGTACGGTCTCATCGACCGAGTTCTCGCGCGTCGGTTCGGGCTGGCGGACGATCTTGGCCATCAGCTTCTTGGCGATGCCGCCGTGCCTGCGATCGCCGGTATTCGACATGATCGACGTCATCGTGCGGACCTTGGCGGGATACCCGATCGCCATCGACTGGGCGATCATTCCACCCATCGACACACCGACTACGTGTGCCGACGCGATGCCGAGAGCGTCGAGGAGACCAGCGCCGTCGGCGGCCATGTCCGACACCTGGTACTCGGCCTGGATGGGGCGGCGCGAGACCATCGACATCAGCGTCTTCACCTGGCTCGGAGGCTGCCAGTCGAACCCGGTACTGAGACCCACGTCACGGTTGTCGTAACGGATCACCCGGAAGCCGCGTGCGACGAATTCGTCGACCACTTCGGCCGTCCAATCGGTGAGCTGCCCACCGAGTCCCATCACCAACAGGAGGGGATCGCCCTCGCCGTGGATGTCGTACTCGATCGTGATGCCGTTCGCCTGTACCGATGCCATTGGGGCGAGATTACCGACGACCGTCGAGACTCCAGAATCCGGCCTTGAGGTATGAACCCTCGGGGAAGCCGATCGGATGGTCGGGCTCGTGACCGGTCCGCGCGATCTCGCCGATCTCCCTCCCGGCCGCCACCGCCGCGGAGACCACCGTGCCGTAGAACTGCTCGCTTGTCACCCGACTCGAGCACGACGCCTGCATCAGGACCCCTCCGCGGCGGAGCACGCCGCAGGCGAGCGTCGTCAGCCGGGCGTACGCCCGCAGCGCGCTCTCGACGCGGTCCTGACGCTGCGCGAACGACGGCGGGTCGATCACGACGATGTCGAAGGATTCGCGCTCTGAGGCGAGACGCTCCATCACCTTGAAGGCATCGCCCACCTCGGTCGTGTGCCGGCACGCGGCAACCGTCGGCAGTTCCGCGTTGCGTGCCATGTTGCGCTCGGCCACGGCGAGCGTCGGCGCCGACAGGTCGACGCTGTGTACCCGTCGGGCGCCGCCCGCCGCAGCGTGCACGCCGAACCCTCCGGTCGACGCGAACACGTCGAGCACGTCCCGGCCCTTCGCCATCGAGCCGACGATCGCGCGGTTGCCCCGTTGATCGATGAAATGCCCGGTCTTCTGTCCGCGTCGAACGTCGGCCTCGAAACGCAATCCGCCCTCCGTGAACAGGACCGGCTGATCGGGCACGTTCCCGGCGATCACCTCACCGTCGCGCGGCAGGTCACCCCCGTCGTCGAGCAGGCGGGCGAGCCGCAGCACGACACCGATGGCACCCGTGCGCTCGAGGAGGATCTCGACGATCGGGCGCAGCCAGGGCCACCACACCGCGGAGTACAGCTTGACGACGAGCACCTCGGCGTACCGGTCGACGACGAGTCCCGGAAGGCCGTCGTTCTCGCCGTTCAGCAGACGGAACGCACCCGACGCGAGCTCGTGCGGTTCGAAAGCGGCCTCCCGGATCGCCAGCGCGGCGTCGATCCGCGACCTGAACCACATCGCGTCGATCGGGACCGGTGCTCCGGCGTGCAGCATCTTCAACCGGATCGGCGAGCCCGGGTCGTAGAGGCCGATGCCGGCGAACCTCCGGCGCCGGTCGAACACCACCGCCAGGTCCCCGGCAGATCCGACCGGCTTGATCGCGACGATCGATCGGTCGTACACCCAGGGATGGCCGCCCCGGATCTGGCGGAGCGCGTCGGGGGTGACCTGCACCGCGAGGCGCCGATCGCCGATCGCCGGGATGGCGTCGAGCGCCGGTGAGATCACCGGCGAGGGGGTCGGCCGGGTTGTCGGTCTGTTCTCACCATGCGTCATCGCACGCACACCATGCCATCCCCATCACCATCCCCATCGCCATCCCCATCACCATCCGGCATCTCGATCGCCGATTCGGAACGGGTCAGCGGACGACGACCTCGCCGGCGCGGGCATCGTCGAGGACGACCGGACGCCCGGCGACGATCCGGCGACGCACGGTCCCCGACACGAAATCGACGGCGATCGTGCCGACGACGATGATGATCAGCCCGAGCCCGGCCGTGCCGTAGTCCTTGAATCGCAGGGCCTGTGCGAGGTCGGCGCCGATACCCCCGGCACCGACGAGACCCATCACGGCGGACGCCCTGATGTTGACCTCGAACCGGTACAGCACGAACGACGCCAACTCGGGGGTCACCTGGGGCAGGACACCCCATCTGAGCCGTTGGATCGAGTTCGAACCCACCGCATCGGCGGCCTCGACCGGCCCGGGACGCACCCCCTCGAGGATCTCGTAGAACAACTTGCCGAGCGTGCCGATCGAGCCGACCGCGATCGCCATCACACCGGCCATCGGCGTGAGCCCGAGGAGCGGGATGAACGCGAGGGCGAGGATCACCTCGGGAATCGCGCGCAGCAGGTTGAAGATCTGCCGCATGATCCACGCCACCGGCCGCCCGACGAGGTTCTCCGCGGCGAGGAACGACATCGGGATCGCGAACAGGGAGGCGATCAGCGTGCCGATCCATGCGATCGAGATCGACTCCCACATCGCGCTCGCCAGCTCGGGGAACTCGCTCCAGTCGATCTGCGAGAACATCAGCCGGCCGAGCGTCCACATGTCGGCGGGCGCCTCGAGAAGGCGCGACCACTTGATGTCGAGCCCGCGCGCCGACCAGACGCCGAGGACGACGACGGTCGCCGTGAAGCCCCACTTGAACCTGTCGACCGGCTTCGGGGGCAGATCGGGAGCCGGCTTCATCACCTTCACGTCGGCACCCGTCCCGCCGGCGTCACACGAGCCTCCTGCGCAGGGTGATCGAGATCCGTTCGACGACGAACACGACGAGGAAGAACATGATGACCAGACCCCACAGCTGTGGCCACTCGCCGCGGTTGCGGAAGAACTCGATCCGGGCGCCGATCCCTCCCGCTCCGACGAGGCCGAGCACAGCCGAGGCGCGCAGGTTCAACTCGAAGCTGTACAGCACGAACGAGGAGTAGGCCGGCAGGATCTGCGGAACGACCGCGGTTCGCAGCATCTTTGTCAGGCTCGCCCCGCTCGAGTTGGCGGCCTCGACGGGACCCATGTCGATCCCGTCGAGCGTGTCGGAGGTGAGCTTGGTGGTGACCGCCAGCGAGAAGAAGAACAGCGCGAGCAGGCCGCTCAGTGCACCGATGCCGACAGCACTCACGAACAGCAGTGCCCACAAGAGGTCGGGGATCGCCCGGATGATGCTGTTCATCGTGCGCACCGCACCGCGCAAGAGCGTGTGCGGATTGCCGAACGTGGTCGACCAGAGGGCCAGCGGAAGTGCCACGAGCGAGCCTGTGATCGTGCCGAGCACCGCCAGTTGAAACGTCTCGACGAACGCCGACCGGGATCGCTGCGACCAGATCTGGCTGAAGTCCGGATGGAGGAATCCCTCGACCACCGAGTTCTTGCGGCCGATGTTCGACCACAGCTCGAACAGCGAGAAGCCGACGCTGCGGGCGGTCACGACCGTGAGCACGATCGCCCCGACTGTGCCGACCACCGCGAACCTCGAGGGACGGGGCTTGGACGGAAGGGTGGGAACCGAGTCGGTGGCGGTGGCGGCCTCCCCCACCGACGCCGTCACAACGATGCCT
This sequence comes from uncultured Ilumatobacteraceae bacterium, assembly GCA_965371355.1. Lineage (GTDB taxonomy): Bacteria > Actinomycetota > Acidimicrobiia > Acidimicrobiales > Ilumatobacteraceae > JASJHI01. The sequence continues at coordinate 5,050 of CBDUYD010000052.1, read as the reverse complement.
GTTTCGCCATCGTGTCGTCGGCGGTGAGACTCCGGCCGTAGATCTCCTCGAAGACCAGGTCGTCACAGTCTGCGCCGGGTCCGTCGAACACGATCTCGCCGTCGCGCAGCCCGACGATTCGGTCGGCGTAGGCGGTGGCCAGATCTAGGAAGTGGAGGTTGACGATCGTCGTGATGCGCAGCTCGCGGGAGATCTGCTGGAGGTAGCGCATGACCACATGACTCGTCGGGGGATCGAGCGATGCGACCGGTTCGTCGGCGAGCACGATCTTGGGCTCCTGGGCGAGCGCGCGGGCGATGCCGACGCGTTGGCGTTGCCCGCCCGACAGATCGCTCGCCCGGACATAGGCCTTCTCGATGATCTCGACACGGTCGAGCGCTCGCGCCGCGATCTCGATGTCGGCGGCCGGATAGAGACCGAGCAGGGTGCGCCAGGTCGCCACGCGGTTGAGGCGGCCCATCAGCACGTTGTTGAGGACGGTCGTGCGATCGACGAGGTTGAACCCCTGGAAGATCATCCCGATCTCCGAGCGCAGCTCGCGCATCGCTCGGCGCTTCAGTTCGGTGACCTGCCTGCCGTCGACCTCGAGACGGCCGGCCGTCAACGGGACGAGACCGTTGATCGCGCGCACGAGGGTCGACTTTCCGGCGCCGGAGAGGCCGACCACGACGAGGAACTCGCCGTCGTCGATCTCGAGATCGACGTTCTTCAGCGCGTGCACGCCACCGCTGTACGTGACGGACGCCTGCTCGAATCGAATCATGTTGCTCCCGATCGACGTGCGGCCCCAGCGGTGCGCCGGGACCACACGTCAGACGGTTGTCGTGTGCGGTTCTCCCCTACGAGAGGACGTCTCCGAGCTGCTCCTCGAGGTCGCGGATGACGTCGTAGTCACTCGAGGTGACCACGACGAGGCCGTCGATCTCGTACAACTCGTCGAGCAGGGCGGCGCCATCCTCGGTGCTCGCGATCTCTACGAACGCGGCCGTGATCGCATCGACCAGATCCTCGGGAAGATCACCGGCGACGGCGAATCCGTCGTTGGGGATCGGCCCGGACCAACCGAACACGACGACCTTCTCACCGACGTCGGGCACGGCCTCGACGAGCTGGCCGCGAGCGTCGTTGAACGAGACGCCCACGACCGCGTCACCGTCGTAGACGGCCTGCACGGCGGTGTCGTGGCCGCCGGCGAACAGCGCGTCGATGCCGTCGATCGGGTCGATGCCGGCCTCGGCGAGTTGCAGCGCGGGGATCGCGTACCCGGAGGTCGAGCCCTGGTCGACGAAGGCGATCGTCTGCCCTTCGAGCTTGGTGAGTTGATCGGCGGCGATCGGCCCATCCCCCGGTCCGGCGGCGTCGCTCACGCCATTGCAGAAGAGGAAACCGTCCTCGTCGGCGACCGGCTCATCGGCGCAGTAGGTGTCGGGATCGTTGGTGAACCACTGTGTCACGTAGAGCAGCGAGCCGAAGCGTTCGGACTGCAGGATCAGCTCGGCGCCTGCCTGGTCCTCGGCCTGCACCATCTGGCGTGGTCCGAGGCCGCCCGCGATCTGCGCCTGACCGGACTCGAGCGCGACGATCACGCCGGCGTAGTCGGTCGGCACCAGCGCCTCGACCTCGACGCCGAGCTGCTCGGAGAGCAGTTCGGCGAGCGGCTCGGCGGTCTCGATCAGACCGCCTGCCTCCTGCGAGGGTGTCAGGGTGAACACCAAGGTGTCGGGCCACCCCTCGGGAACCGCCATGTCGGATCCGTCGGTGCCGGCCGGCGCATCGGTCCCTGCTGGCGCATCGGTCCCCGCTGGTGCGTCGGTGTCGGGCGGACTGGTGTCGTCGCTTCCGCTGTCGTCGCTACCGCATGCGGTGGCGATCAGCCCCGCCGCGCAGATCGTGGCGACAATGTGTCGTGCTCGCATCCTGTGGTTCTCCTGTTCATGCTTGGTTCCCTGGAACGTAGCGCACCCACTCCGATGGCGAGCAGTCAACTCGTCGGGAGGTGCGCTCAGCCGCACCGATCGTCTACCAGCGCCTCGAACTCCGACCACTCGCCGATGTCGATTACACCGGCGTGGGGGTGGTTCCACGGCCGCACGAACCTGCAGACGATCGAGCTGGGGTGTGTCGCGTGGAGGTCCTCGAGGTTGTGATCCGCATCCTCGAGGTAGACGTCGCAGGAGACGGTGGTCTTGTCGTCGACGATGTGCACCTCGGTAGAGGGGATCCGGTACTCGGCCAACCAGGCGTAGGTGTCGTGGATCGCGAAGTGGGGTTTCGTCGTGATGATGACGATGTGATGCCGACGCGAGAGCCGGCGCAGCGTGTCGATCGCGTGCGGGTACGGATCGAGGACCCGGAAGATGCTGGCGCCTTGCCCCGCGGTTGCAGACCACGCCCAGAACTGGCTCATCGAGCTGAAGTGCGTGAGCCTGACGGGCGAGTTCCACCCGTCGACGTCGTCGACGGAAACGGTGGCCCCGAACCGCTCGTTGTAGAGCGGGATCCAACCGGCATTGAAGTCGGCGACCACACCGTCGAGGTCGATGCCCAATCGGGTGGCGGACCGGGATGACTGGGGAACCGCGTGCATCGGCCACACTCTGGCAGGCTGAGGGCCGTGAACGGGCAATTCGTGCTCGGAGTCGATCTCGACGGTGTCGTTGCCGAACACACGCGACGCTTCCGCGACATCCTCGCCGACATCCGCGGGGTCGACCCCGAGGTCTACCCGCTCGAACGATCCTGGGACTTCGCCGAGTGGGGCCTCGAGCCGGGTGAGTACGCCGACCTCCACCGCATCGCGGTGATGGAGTACGACATGTTCCGTACCCTGGACGTGATCCCCGGTGCGGCCGATGCGCTCTGGAGGTTGTCCGACGCCGGTGTCTGGATCCGCATCATCACCCATCGCCTGTACGTAAATTGGGGCCACGACAAGGCGATCGCCGACACGGCCGCCTGGCTCGACATCCATCGCATCCCGTACCGCGACATCTGCTTCCTCGGCGCCAAGCCCGAGGTCGAGGCCGACGCGTACATCGACGACGCGCCGCACAACGTCGAACAACTCCGCGCGCACGGCAACACCGTGATCATCTTCGAGCAGCCGTACAACCGCACGATGGAGGGCCTCCGCGCCCACGACTGGTCCGACGTCGAGGCGATCGTCAGCGAACTGGTCGCGGTACGGGCCGGCCGGTTCGAACCTCAGCTTCCCGGCATCGACGCCGGCGCCGATCGACTCGACCGCCGACAACAACGGCCGGGCTGAGTCACGTTCTCAGTCGGTCATCGCGGTCATCGCGGTCAACCGATGAAGTCGATCAGCACCTCCGCGAGGCGCGGACCCTGATCCTCCTGCAGGAAGTGCTGCGCGTTCTCGATCGTGGTGTGGGGCTGCCCCGCGGCCCCGGGCACCTTGGCGACGAAGACCGCCGCGCCACCAGCGGTGATCGGGTCGCTGTCGCTGAAGCACGTGAGCCAGGGACGCTCGAAGCGTGACAGCACCTCCCACGCGGCGACGTTGTCGGCGCTCGCAGGATCGTCGGTCGAGGTTGGCACGAGCAACGGGAAGATGCGCGCTCCCGCCTTGTACGACTCGTCTGGAAACGGAGCGTCGTAGGCCGCGATCACATCGTCGGACAGGGTGCTCAGGGTGGCTCCGTCGATGATGTTGCCGATCGGGAACACCGGTGTCTCTTGTGAGAAGCGCTGCCAGTCGAGAAACGGCTTCGAGGGTGTCGCGTGCCCGGTCGGGAGCCCTGTGTTGCCGACCGCCACCCTGGCGAAGCGTTCGGGGTCCGCGGCGACCAGACGGAGTCCGACGAGGCCGCCCCAGTCCTGGCCGAAGAACGTGATATCGCGCAGCTCGAGTCGCCCGAACAGCGCCTCGCGCATCCACCCGATATGCCTGGCGAACGTGTAGTCGTCGCGCTCGGTCGGCTTGTCGCTGCGACCGAACCCGACGAGGTCGGGTGCGATCACACGATGTCCTGCCGCGACGAGAGGAGGGATCATGTGGCGGTAGAGGTAGCTCCACGACGGCTCACCGTGCATCAACAGGACGGGCGCGGCATCGGGCGGCCCCTCGTCGACGTAGTGGATCCGCAGCGACCCGCCCTCGCCGTCGGCAACCTCGACGTAGTTCGGCTCGAACGGGTAGTCGGGAAGATCGACGAATCGATCGTCGGGGGTCCGAAGGGTTTCCATGACGTTCCTCTTCCTATTGCTCGACCTCGACGCGATGGAGATCATCGCCGAGCTCGATCCGTCCTCGGAAATGGGCCGCCGCGAGAGCCCGCCAGTCATCGCCACCGCCAGCGGGGATCGCGGGGACGTAGTGCGTCAGCACGAGCGTGCCGACGCGGCCGCGCGCCGCCGTCTGCGCGGCCTCCTCGACCGACGACTGGTAGTCGATCACGTCTTGCAGGCGCTGCACCGGAATGTTGGCGATGACGTCCTTGCGGATGACGGTGTGGATCAGCGCGTCGGCGCCCGCGCAGAGGCGGTCGAGACCCTCGCACGGCACGGTGTCGCCCGCCGCCACGACCGAGACGCCGTCGTGTTCGAATCGGAATCCGACGCTCGGCTCGACGGGTCGGTGGTCGGTGGGAGCAGCGCTGATGCGCACCGTCGCGCCGAGGCCGACGGCACCGTCGAGCACTTCGGTCACCTCGATCGTCGGCGGTCGATCGAGGTCGTCGTGATGCGACATGCGGTAGTGGATGTCGGGCCCGAGCATCATCAGGATGGAATCGACGACCTGCCTCGTGCCGGGTGGACCGACGATGCGCAGCGCGGTCGGTTCGAACGTACTCACCCACTGCATCGTGACGATGTCGTTGAGGTCGGTGATGTGGTCGCTGTGGAGGTGCGTGAGCAGCACCGCCGAGATCTGGTTCGGGGGTACCCCTGCGGCCGCGAGCCGCATCAGTACGCCACGCCCTGCGTCGACGAGGTAGTTCTCGCCCCCTGCCTGCACGAGCGTGGCTGGTCCCGCGCGGTGCGGATCCGGCAGGGGGCTGCCGGTGCCGAGCAGCGTGACGGCGATCAC
>CBDUYD010000051.1:0-17552 GCA_965371355.1 uncultured Ilumatobacteraceae bacterium | reverse complement strand
GTGATTCGTTCGATGCGTGCAGACACGGCGCCGACCGTAACGCCCAGCGATCGACGAGCCACCGAGGTCGAGGGTCCCGCCACGAGCGACGGTCCCACTCGCCCCACGTGCTCGTCGAGATCGACCGCCATGTCGACCGATGTAGTGTCCCGCCAGATGGTGGAGCTTGCAGAGGTCGCCGCCGTCGCCGGATCGGTCGTACTCGACTCCGGGCCGATCGCGGGGCTGGCGGGGCTGATGGAGGGCGCGCTCGTCGGTGCGGACGACTCGGCGGTCGGACCCGCCCTCGCCGTCATCGTCGGCGCGGGCATGGCCGCGCAGTGGCTGGCATGGCGGCTGCAGATCCCCTCGATCCTCGCACTGCTCGTCGCCGGCATCCTGCTCGGTCCGGTGCTCGGTGTGATCGACCCGGACGAACTCCTCGGCGACTCTCTCTTCCCGCTCGTCTCGCTCTCGGTTGCGGTGATCCTGTTCGAGGGCGGGCTCGGACTCACACCGCGCGAGCTGCGCTCGACCGGCACGGTCGTCCGTCGGCTGATCACGGTCGGGCTCGCCGTCACGTTCGCCGTCGGGTGGTACTCGTCGCGGGAGATCTTCGACATCTCCAACGAGGCGGCGATCATGCTCGGCGCGGTGCTCGTCGTCACCGGTCCCACCGTCGTCGGACCGCTGCTCAGATTCGTGCGCCCGAAGGGCACGACCGGGCCGATCCTTCGCGCCGAGGGAGTGTTGATCGACCCGATCGGAGTATTGGCCGCGCTACTCGCATTCGAGATCGTGCTGTCGGAGACACTCGACGAGGCGGTACCCCGGATCGCGTGGATCGCGCTCCTGACCGTCGCGGCGGGGGCCGGCATCGGGTTCGCCGCGGCCTTCGCCCTCGATCGGGCGCTCCGGCGGTTTCTCATTCCCGACCCGCTCGCGGTTCCGATGACGCTCGCCGTCGTGCTCGCGTCGTTCGTCCTCAGCAATGCGATCCAGGAGGAGTCGGGCCTCCTGGCGGTAACCGTGCTCGGCATCTACCTCGCCCGCCGCGAGAGTTCGACGATCCGGGAGGTGTCGGAGTTCAACGAGAGCCTGCGCACGCTGCTGATCTCGGCGCTTTTCATCCTGCTCGCGGCGCGCATCGAGGCCGACCAACTCCGCGACGTGACACTCCCCGCTCTCGCCTTCATCGCCGTGCTCGTGTTCGTCGCACGGCCGATCGGCGTGGTTCTCTCGTCGCTGCGGACGTCGTTGAGCTGGAAGGAGCGCCTGTTCCTGATGACGATGGCACCGCGCGGGATCGTCGCCGCCGCGGTCTCCGCGATCTTCGCGATCCGGCTGGAACAAGAAGACGTGCCGGACGCCTCCAAGATCGTGCCGATCGTGATCCTCGTCGTCATCGGGACGATCATCGTGTACGGCTTCGGAGCCGGTCCCGCGGCGAGGGCTCTGGGTCTCGCCGAAGCGCAGGCGGACGGCGTGCTGATCGCAGGCGCGAACGGCGTCGGGCGAGGTCTCGCGATCGAACTGAAGGCACTCGGTGTGAAGACGTTGCTCATCGACACCGACCGGTACAACGTGACACGGGCGATCGCGGCGGGACTCGATGCCCGGATGATGAGCGTGCTGGCCGAGGAGGCCGACCGCGATCTCGACCTGCGCGGCATCGGCCGCCTTCTCGCGATGACGTCGAACGACGAGGTCAACGCCCTGGCGACGGCTCGATTCGCCCGCGTGTTCGGTCGGCGGGAGGTGTTCCAACTCGCGCCGAGCAAGCCACACAGCGCTGTGGCGACCGTTCCCGAGGAGTACCTCGGACGGGTGATCGGGATCGAGGGCATCACCTATCCATTCCTCGACGAGAGGTCGCGACAGGGTTGGCGGATGCGCGGCGCACCCTGCGGCCCACCGATCGAAGAGGCCTGCGACGCCGGGACGTACATCCCGGTGGTCCGGGTCGTCGATCAGCGTATGGCCTTGCTCTGTCACGACGACCCGGTCCCGACCGAGGGCAGCGTTGTCGGATTGGCGTCGCCGGAGTTCCAGGTGTTGCTCGACGACTCGCAGCCCGACCCGCAAGAGTCGGGCGATTCCGACGATGTGCCTCCGACCTCGCTGTCGGAGTGAGACGCGTCCCCGCGAGCGACGCGATCGGCGTACGGTGAAACGATGAATGCTCGCGATCGTCTCTCGACGACGGGCGTCTGGTACTTCACCGATGCGATGAGTTCCGGCGAGGCCGCCGAGGCCGCTGGACGGATCGAGTCGCTCGGCTACTCGACGCTGTGGCTGCCCGACACGGTCGGCCGCGATCCGTTCGCCCACATCGCCTGGCTCGCATCGCAGACCGAGTCGCTGCAATTCGCCACCGGCATCGCCAACATCTTCCACCGCCACCCGGGCCCGATGAAACAGGCCGCGAACACGCTCGCCGAACAGTCTGGCGGACGCTTCGTCCTCGGCCTCGGCGTGAGCCACGGCCCGCTGGTCGCCGGACTCCGCGGGCTCGACTACTCCAAACCGTTTTCCAAGATGCGCGACTACCTGGCGGCGATGGACGCCTCCCCGTTCCGGGCGACGCGGCCCGCCGAGGCACCTCTACGACTGCTCGCCGCACTCGGTCCGAAGATGCTCGAACTGTCCGCTTCCGCCGCCGACGGGGCTCATCCCTACTGGACGACGCCGCAGCACACCGCGATGGCGCGCGAGATCATCGGGCCGGACGCGCTGCTCTGCGTCGAGCAGAAGGTCGTGCTCTCGACCGATGCAGACGCGGCCCGCGCCGCGGCGATCGAGGCGCTCGGCATGTACGCCTCGCTGCCGAACTACCGCAACAACTGGAAGCGGCTCGGATTCACCGAGGACGAGATCGAGCGGCGGGACGATCGATTCGTCGACGCTGTCGTGGTGTGGGGTGACGAGGACAGCGTGCGGGCCGGCGTGCAGGCCCACTACGACGCGGGCGCAGACCACGTCTGCGTGCAACCGCTCCTCTCGACCGAGGGAGCCCTCACACTCGACTGGAACGCACTCGAGGTGCTCTCGCCGAACGCCTGACCGCCGGCCCGCCGTGACCCGAGTGACCCGAGTGTCCCGAGTGACCCGGATGGCACGAGGAGCGCAGTCGGAGTCAGCGCACTTCGATGATCGCTTCGTGTTCGAGCGACGCTACGAGTTCACCGTCGGCTCGGATCCGGACGTCGGCGATCGCCCGCCGGCCTGCACGGGTGTCGAACCGCTCGACGACGACGGCGTCCGCATCGATCGTCGAGCCGAGCCGGGCGACACCGTGGTGCGCCAGAAGGCTGCGGACGTGGATCCAGGGACCGGTCACCACCTGTTCGTGGAACAACCGATTGGCGATCGACATCCAGGCCGCCGGATGTGCGATGTTCAGATCGGTGTAGAGGCGCTCGTCGTCTCCTGCCCTGATGCCGTAGTCGACCCATCCGTGGCCGAGCTCGAACTCGAGCGGCGCGAGCCGTTCACCGCTGCGCGTCGGGAGCTCGGCCGCAGCCGGGAACATCTCGCATCGCGCCCGCATCGCGCCGTCGACCCGAGCCTCGACGAGCGTTCCCGACGCCGCGCCTTCCGGCTCGGCCTGCCCGTCGGAGGGACCCGCGACCACGCAGTCGACCGCATCGCCGTCGAGCACCGGCGCATGGAACCGCACGTGGGCCCCACCGCTGCGGACCCAGTCGATTCCCCACGCTGTGACCGGCAGGTACGTGAGGTAGGCGTACACGGTGACACCGGCGACCAGCGCCGCGTCGAACCCCTTCTCCCGCGCGCCCTCGTCGGTGTGGATCGCGTTGCCGGAGTGCTCGGGCAGGTTCACCGCCCGGGTCGACCAGTTCCGCAGCTCCTGCATCGCCTCATTCTGGCCGGACCCCACCCACCACCACGACCCGAATAATGTGGCTGTGGTCCCGCTCAGCGGGAAGATCCGTGCACAGAACGTCGGATCGGGATCTGTGGAACGGCTGGTTCTCGACCTGCTACGCCGCCTACCGACCTGTGAAGTCGGGCGGGCGGCGATCGGCCATCGCGCGGGTGCCCTCGGCGAAGTCGTCCGTCAGCCGGAGTCGGTCCTGTTCGGCGAGTTCATGATCGGTGGCGGCGACGATCCGCTTCGCCAGATCGCCGCGCAGCGTGGCGCGGATCGACTGCACGGCGAGGGGCGCCGATCCGGCGATCTCGGCGGCGAGGTCATGCGCCGCGCGGTCCAGTTCGTCGAGCGGCACGAGACCGTCGGTCAGGCCGATCTCGTTCGCCTCGGTGCCGGTGATGCGCCGGCCGGTGTAGAGCAGCTCCGCGGCCCGCTGCTGCCCGACGAGGTTGGGGAGCGTAACGCTCAGCCCGAAGCCCTGGTGGAAGCCGAGCCGGGCGAAGTTGGCGCTGAAACGGGCCTCGGGCGCGGCGACGCGGAAGTCGGCGGCGAGGGCCAGCCCGAGCCCTCCGCCGATCGCCGCTCCCTGCACCGCCGCGACGACCGGCTTGGTCGTGCGGAACAGGCGCGCCGCGGCGGAATAGAGATCACCGGTGGTGTAGGTCTCGGTCGATGAGAAGTCGGCTCCTGCGCAGAAGTGCTTGCCCGCGGCCGACAACACGATCGCCCGACAGTCGGGGTCGCCGTCGAGTGCCTCCAGCGCCTCTGCCACACCCTCGATCATCCGCAGCGAGAAGAAGTTGTTCGGCGGCCGATTCAGCCGCACCTCGGCGACGTGATCGCCTCCGACCGTGACCCCGACCGGCACTCGGACCCGATCTGCAACCGGCTCGTCAGACATGGTCCTGCTGGCGGAGGTTGCGGGCGAACAGGTCGAGCAGAGCAGCCCAGTGGCGTTCGTCGGCGGTCGCGTCGTAGGCGGGACGATCGTCGAAGGCGAAGCCGTGGTCGGTTCCCCAGTAGCGCTCGACACGGCCACGCGTACCCGCGGCCTGCATCGCTGCCTCGAAGCGATCGACCATCTCGAGAGGTATGTAGTCGTCGTGCTCAGCGGCGCCGATGTACAGCTCGCCGACGATCTCGGCGAGCCGTAGATGGGGAGAGTCGGGCGTGTCGACGTGGAGGCGGACGCCGTAGAAGGAGGCCGCCGCTTTCACCACGTCGGACAGTTCGGCGGCGATCCAGACGGCGAAGGGGCCGCTCATGCAGTACCCGACGACGCCGACGCGCGCAGCATCCGCGCAATCGTCGGCATCGGCGTGGGCGATCAGCTCGCTCGCATCCCGGCCGATCATCCGGTTGCCGACGGCCGACATCAGCTCGCCCATCGTCTCGTATGACTCCCTGTTCGTGAAGTCGAGTTCGAAGGAAGGTGTCGCGCGGTAGTAGAGGTTCGGCAACATCACGTAGTAGCCGTTGGACGCGAGCCGGCGGGCCATGTCGTGCAGCAGCGGTCGCTTGCCCGGCGCGTCCATCAGGAACAGCACGACCGGGTGTGCCTCGCCGTCGTCGGGGTGGACGATGAAGGTTCCCATCGATCCGTCGGTCGTCTCGATGTGTGTCTCGGTCTCGATCACCCGGGCGACAGTATCGGTACCATCCCCGTCGTGAACGCCGACGAGGTACGGGCCGAGGTCCTGGACTGGATCGACCTGGCCTGGGATCCGGATCTGCCGCTGCTCGCATGGCGAGAGCGATTGCTCGAGTCGGGATGGGCGGTGCCCTCGTGGCCGACCGAGTGGTACGGGCGCGGCCTCCCGGTGTGGGCCGACAGGGTCGTCCACGACGCGATCCGGCACGCCGGAGGTGTCGGCGTCCCGTTGGGCGGTGGGATGGGGCTGGCCGCGCCGACGATCGTCGAGCACGGCTCCGACGACCTGAAGCGGCGGCTGCTCGCGCCCACGATCACGGGAGCGATGACCTGGTGCCAACTGTTCAGTGAGCCCGGCGCCGGCTCCGACCTCGCCGGGCTGACGACGACCGCCGAGCGCGACGGCGACGACTGGGTGATCAGCGGCCAGAAGGTCTGGAACACCAGCGCCCACCACGCCGACATGGCGATGTTGATCGCCCGCACGTCATGGGACGTCCCCAAACACGCCGGGATCACCTACTTCGCCCTCCCGATGCACCAGGCGGGGATCGAAGTGCGGCCGATCCGCCAGATGAACGAGTACTCGTCGTTCAACGAGGTGTTCCTCACCGAGTGCCGCGTCGCACACCGGAACGTGATCGGCGACGTCGGCGACGGCTGGCGGGTGGCGCGGGCGACGTTGATGCACGAGCGGACCTTCGCCACGATGCGCAAGCTCGACATGCCGGATCGGCCGCGGGCGCGAGCTGTACTCGAGGCGAAAGCGGAGGCCGACGAGCATCTTCGGACCTACGTGTGGTATCCGCAGCGCGCCGGTCGTGCCGACCTGTTGATCGAACGTGCCAGGGCGGCAGGAGTGCAAGACGATCCCCCGATCCGGCGGCTGCTCACCGACGCGCTGGAGTTTCGGATGGTCGGTGAGTGGACCGCGGCGCGGGCTCGGCGTACCAGAGAACTCGGCAAGGCGCCGGGGCCGGAGGGTTCGCTCGGCAAGCTCGCCGCGTCCGAACTCGCTCGACGGTGTCACACGGCTCACACCGGCATTGCCGGCGCCGAAGGCATGCTGCGAGCAACGGGCGATCCGGCCCACGACCTGATCGCCGAGGTGCTGGTCTCGACGCCGGCGCAGTCGATCGCCGGCGGGACCGACGAGATCCAGCGCAACATCATCGGCGAGAACATCCTCGGACTCCCGCGCGAGCCCTCACCGGATCGGGCCATCCCCTTCACCGACGTCCCCCGCAACTGAAACCGCCTCCCCCAACCTTCCCCACCCCGACCCTCACCCCGAAACTTGTACGCCATGTCGCGCTCAGCGGGAAGAAACGCACACAGAACCGGAAGCCCCCGAAACTTGTACGCCATGTCGCGCTGAGCGGGAAGAAACGTACACAGAATGGGCGGACGGACGGGTCAGCGGCTTCGCCAGTCGCCGGAGTGGATCGGGGTGAGGTCGAGACCGCCGCCGTACTGATAGGTCCAGGCCGTGACGCCGCGGCCGGTGGTGACGACGATCCTCGAGTACAGGCCGCCTACCGTGCCCTCGACGATGTCGAGGTGGTCGAGGCACTCGTCGCGGAGCGCCGGCGCGATCGCGAACGTGCGACCGGCGATGACCATGTCGCTGCCGAACACGGCGGCGGGATAGTCGAGGCCCGTGTCGTACAGGGTGCCCGACGCCGAGTCGTCGGTGCCCGTGTCGATCACGTACGGCGCGAGCAGCGGCCAGCGAACCTCGCCCGGCAGCAGCGTGCCGTACACGAATAGATGACGGACCAACCGGTTCAGGCCGGCTCCAACGAGATGGGAACGGTCACATCGGGATCGCCGGTCAGGAAGTTCAACACCGGCGTCGGCCCGTCGCACGAGTAGGTCACGCCGTTGACGGGTGAGCTGTTGAGCAGTCCGTTCGCGAAGTCGCTCTCGTCGAGCGTCACGCCCGCGACCGTCACCTCGACCTCGAGTGCGTTCACCTCGGATGACGTAGTCAACGTCCCATCGGCGGCCGACCAGTCGCCGATGATGCTCCCTCCGGAGACTCCGGTGCCGACCTGCCCGACGACCTCGACGGTCAAGGTGAACGCGGGAGCCCAAGCGTACGTGTGGTCGGCCCTGAACGTGATAGGCGCGGATCCCTCCACGCTGATCGTCAACGGGACGCTGAGCGTAGCGGTGACGCCCTCGTAGAAGGCATTCATCTCGTCTTCGGTCACCACCCATTCTCCGACCAGGCACGCGCCGTCGAGATCCTGTGCAGGCACGGCCGAGAGTTGGGCGTCGGTGGTCGGTGGATCGGACGCGGGCGAGGCCGTGTCGTCGGGTGCTTCCGGCGCCTCGGAAGTGGTCGTGGTCTCGAGCTCGGTTGCCTCGGTCGCGGTCGCCTCGGTAACGCTCGACGGGGGCTCGGTGTCGGCGACGGTCGTGACGAGGGCCTCCGTCACCGCAGTGGAGTCGTCCACCGCCTCGTCGCCGCCGCCGCACGCTGCGAGCGCCAGGGCGAGTGAAAGGGCGCCGAGAAGCGTCACTCCGATGGGGGCCCGCCGCATTGTCATCGCGCCGAGTGTTGCAGAACAGGCCGCTCCGCGAGAAGCGAACCCGGCCTGTGCCGGGCGCTACCGTCACCGCATGACCGACCCGGATCCGATGCCGGAAAACCTCGTCGTCGTCCTGCTCGACTCGCTGAACCGGCACATGCTGGGCAGCTACGGAGGCACCGAGTTCGCGACGCCCAACCTCGACCGCTTCGCCGCCGCGAGCACCCGGTTCACGAACCACGTCACGGGCTCGCTGCCGTGCATGCCGGCCCGCCACGACATCCTCTGCGGCGCGCTCGATTTCCTCTGGAAGCCGTGGGGCTCGATCGAGCTGTGGGAGGAGTCGATCACCGCATCGCTCCGCCGCGGCGGCGTCACGACGATGCTCGTGTCGGACCATCCCCACCTCTTCGAGACGGGCGGCGAGAACTACCACACCGATTTCGGTGGCTGGGCGTACCTGCGGGGGCACGAGGGCGATCCATGGCGAACATCGCCCGATCCGACGGCGATCGGCGCGCCACGCCTCCCGCCGGCGGTCGATGGCGGCTGGTACCTCCGCTCGCGCCTCGGGATCGACGACGACCGGTTCGGGAGGCGCCACTACGACGACAGCAGATCGTGGTTCCGCGCCGAGGACGACTTCCCCGGACCGGCGACGATGCGCGCCGCCGCGTCATGGCTGCGGACAGCAGCGCAGATGCACGACGGCTGGTTTCTCTTCGTCGACGAGTTCGACCCGCACGAGCCGTTCGACACACCCGAGCCGTGGGCATCGATGTACGACGACGAACCGTGGGACGACGAACGGCTCATCTGGCCGCCTTATGTGGTCGGCGGGAGGTCACGCGATGTGCTGACCGACGCCCAGGCGCGCAACATCCGCGCCAACTACGGGGCGAAGCTGTCGATGATCGACCACCACTTCGGCACGCTGCTCGACGAGCTCGACGCCAACGATCTGTGGGACACGACCGCGGTGATCGTGTGCACCGATCACGGCCACTACCTCGGCGACGAGCGCGCCACCGGGATGCCCGGCGACGATGCGCGCCACGATCTGTGGGGCAAGCCCGGGGTGCCGCAGTTCGAGCCACTCGGGCACATGCCGCTGATGATCCGCTGGCCCGGCCGTGCACCCGGGCGGTGTGATGCGCTGACCACGAACGTCGACATCAACGCGACGATCGCCGACACGTTCGGCGTCACGCTCGACCACCGCACGCACGGCGTCTCGATGCTCCCGCTGCTCGACGGGACCGCTACGTCGATCAGGGAGTCGGCGATCGGTGGCGTGTACGGCAACTGGGTGCAGGTCACCGACGGCAGGCGCAAGTACGCGCGTGCGCCCGTCGGAGAGAACTTCCCGCTCTCGATGTGGTCGAACCGGTGGTCGACGATGCCGGTGACCAGGGATCTCGAGGCCTTCGCAACGTTCCCGAACCCCGACCGGAGGGCGGTACTCGACCATATGCCGGATTCGGACGTGCCGGTGATCCGTCAGCCGTTCGATCCTGGCGACGTGCTCCCGTTCTGGGTCGGTGGAGCCGATGTGCTCGACCGACATCACCTCTACGACCTCGACGTCGACCCCGACGAGGTCGAGAACCGCACCGGCGAGAACCTCGAGGACGAGATGGTCGAGATGCTCAGGACCGCGCTCGCCGATGTCTCGGCGCCGGGCGATCAGCTCGCCCGGCTCGGTCTCGATTGACCGCTGCCGCGCCGATCAAGCCTCTTCCTGCACGATGATCGCGGTGACCATCCCGAACATGCCCTCGTCGCGTTCGACGTGGGTGAGGATGTGGCAGTGGTACACCCACGTCCCGGGCGTGTCGGCCTGGAAGAGGACCGAGTAACGCTCGCCCGGAGCGACATTGATCGTGTCGGCCCAGTAGGGATTGTCGAGCGGGATGCCGTCCTTGGCGTACACCAACTGCGGGAACTGGTGGAGGTGCATCGGGTGTGCCGTCAGCCCCTCGTTGTAGTAGTGGATCACACCCCAGTCACCCTCGGTCATCACGATCGGCTCGGTCGCCGGGAAGCTCTTGCCGTTCAACGTGAGCCCGATGACGCCTGCGTCGTTGAGGACCATCGGCTCTTCGAAGACCGGCTCGAGGTCGGCCGGGATCGTGACCCCCGACACCGTCTTGCCGAGCGGCAGTGGGTTGTCGCCGATCGTGAATGCGGCGAACATGCCGTTGATCACCGAGACCTGGCTGTGCAGGTGGGCGTGGTACATGCCGATCGCCGGATCCTCGGCCACGAACTCGTAGGTGTACGTCTCACCCGAAGCGATCGGGTCCTGGGTGAATGGTGCCACGCCGTCCTGGTCGTTGGGCGTGTGGATGCCGTGCCAGTGGATGTCGGTGCCCATCGGGGTCTCGTTGTGCAGGATCACCTGCACCTTGTCGCCGATGTCGACCTTGATCTGCGGGCCCGGCACGATGCCGTTGTACGTCCAGGCGTCGACGAACTCTCCGGGCGAGACCTCCCACGGGGTGATCGCCGCGGTCAACTCGAACTGCTTGGTGCCATCGTCGAGGATCGTCGGTTCGAGGATCTCGTTGCCTATGCCCTCGGTCTCGGTCGGAAATGCCAGCATCGACTCGACCATGATGCGGTCCATCTCGGTGCCGTCGATCTCTTCGTCGGCACCGTGGGCGCCCGCTGCACCGGAGGTGTCTCCCGCCGCTGCGGGCGACTCGCCACCCTCGGTGACCACGAGATCGGCGACCATCCCCGACTCTGCGTGCCCTGCAATCGAGCAGAACAGCTCGTAGGTGCCCGGCGCGAGCTCGCCGAGCGGCAGCGTCGCCACCCCTCTCGACTGGAGGTTCGGCGTGGTGATGTCGGTGCCGCGCACGGCGAGGTTGTGCTCGATCGCGCCGGCGTTGACGACGTCGAGCGTGACATCGCCTTCGGGTGCGGCGAGGTCGCCGGAGATCGCGAACTCGCTGAGCTGCACGTTCAGTTCGGTCGACGAAGCTCCGCCGCCGCCGCCATCGCCGCCGTCGTCCCGGATCAGCGCGACGAGTCCGACCGCGAAGACCCCGAGGACGAGCGCGATCAGCACACCGGTGATCGCCAGGTAGACGAGCGCCGAGCCTCCCCCGGACGATCCGTTTTCGTCAGAGCCGTCGGCGTCACCGCCGGAAGCGGTGTCGGGTCGATCGTCGAGCACGGTCATGAGATGTTCGCTCTGCAAGATGGCATGAGCCGCTCAGCCTCGCAGCGGAATGCCGGATCGACAAGGACCTTCGGCTCTTTCTCCGCACCTGTCACGCACCTCCACGGTTGACTGCGCCGCCGAGAACGCTCACCATTCCAAGAACGGGGTGAACGACATGATGGTGTTCGTCAGCTACGCACGCAGCGACCGCGAGAGCATCGACAGCCTCGTCCACGACCTCAAGCGGGCGAAGCACACGGTCTGGCTCGACGACGAGCTCACCGGAGGGCAGGCTTGGTGGGACGCAATCCTCGACAGGATCCGGACCTGTGAGCTGTTCGTGTTCGCTCTCGGTCCCGATTCACTCCGCTCGAAGGCCTGTCAGGCCGAGTTGGCCTACGCCGTCGCGCTCGACCGACCGGTGCTCCCGGTCATGGTGAGAACGGTTCCCGTGCAGATCGTGCCCCCGGTGCTCTCGAACGCCCAGATCACCGACTACACCTCGCGGACGGCCGACAGCGCTGTTTCACTGATCACGGCGGCTGCGGCGGCGCCAGCGTCCCCGCCGCTCCCGACGCCACTTCCCGCGCCCCCGCCCACACCGCTGTCGTACATGAACTCCTACCGCGAGCAGTTGCAGGCTGCGGACCTGCCGTATCAGGATCAGACCCAGCTCGTGGCCGCCCTCCGCCGGCACATGAACGACGAGGACGAACGCGCGGTCGCGCGCGATCTGCTCACCGAGTTCCGTTCACGTCCGGACATCGCGGAGAGTGTCGCCCGCGATGTCGACCTCGCCTTGGCCGAGCCGATCGAACGCGGCGAAGCGACCTCGTCGGAGTCGGCCGCCGGGGCTTGGCACCCCGACCCGACCGGCAGGTTCGAGCAGCGGTACTGGGACGGCGAATCGTGGACCGAGCACGTCGCCAACGGCGGATCACGGTCGACCGACCCGGTCCAGACCCGCACGGATCAGGATCGGCGATCCACCGAGGTCGCGGACACGAGTGCCGGCGGATCGGCGGGCACCGCGGAAGCACGCACGGCTGGAGCACAGGTGGGGGCCGCGTTCACGACCGGGGCGTTCGTCGCCCTGATCATCGCAACGGTCTTCATCCCACTCGTCGGCATCATCGTGGGTGCAATCAACCTGAAGCATCCGCCGCGCAGGAACCAGGCGCTCGCCCTGCTCTGGATCGGGATCGGCGTCATCCTGCTGTTCGTTCTCGGCACTGCGAGCGGCGGGTAGGCCACGGCTCACGAAGTTCCGCGCGCTCAGGTTCCGGCGAGCGCTTCCACCACTGGGGCGAAGCCATCGGGATCGCGAACGACGAAGTGGTTGATACCCAGACCATCGCGCAGGGTTTGCAGTTTGTCGACGACACGGTCGAGCGAACCGATCAACGCGAACGGCGTGTGTTCGACGACGTCGACGCGGGTGCCGAGGCGCTCGGCCGACTCCGCCACGACCGCCTCCGCGCCTGAGCCGACGTGCGTGATCTGGACGAGCGCCGACAGCTCGATCGCGTCGAACCGGTCACCCGCATCGTCGCGCAGCCAGGCGAGGCGCTGCTCGACGTGCTCGATCGGGAACCCCGAGCCGCTGGGCGCTCCGGTGACCGGATCGTGGTTGAGGCCGGTGAACTGGAAGATGTCGGCGTTCGCCGCCGCGACGCCGACGACGCGCCGACCGTGACCGCCGACGAGGATCGGCACGTTCGCCTGGCTCGGCCGCACGCCGAGGTCATCGACCAAGAGCGAGACGTGCTCCCCCTCGAACGAACACGCCCCGGTGTCGAGCAGCCGGCGGATCGCGGGAACCACCTCGCCGAAGCGGGTCACGCGCTCACCAGGCGGCCGCAACTCGATCGAAGCAGCGTCATGTTCGGCGCGCATGTAGCCCGTGCCGAGACCGAGTACGAGCCGGCCTCCGCTGAGCGCGTCGAACGTCGCCGCAGTTCGAGCCAACAACGCCGGATTGTGGAACTCGCTGTTCACCACGAGCGGTCCGAGGCGCAACATCGTGGTGGCTTCGGCGGCGAGCACGAGCGGCAAGAACGGGTCGACCGCCCCGAGGTGATCCATCGAGAACAGCTCCTCGTAGCCCAGCTCCTCGACGTGGCGGGCGTGCGCGCGGAGCGCGTCTGGATCGTCGAACGGACCTCCCTGGATGGCGAACCGGAAGGGTCTCGACATGCGCGAACGGTATACCGTGCACGCCGATGCGCATCGGCGTCGAGATCTTCCTCACCGACCAGACGATCGGGGCGGTCGAGCTCGCCCGCGAACTCGAGGCTCGCGGCTTCGAGTCGCTCTGGCTGCCCGAGCACTCCCACATCCCGGCGAGTCGCGTCACCCCGTGGGCGGGTCGCAAGGACGCGCCACCGCTCCCCGAGTTCTACCAGCGCACACACGATCCCTTCGTCGCCCTCGGTGCGTGCGCGGCCGTCACGACCAACCTCAAGCTGGCGACCGGCATCTGCCTCGTCGCACAGCGCGATCCGATCCACACCGCGAAGGAGGTGGCGAGCGTCGACTCGATCTCCGACGGGCGCTTCATCTTCGGTATCGGCTACGGCTGGAACAAGGAGGAGATGGCCCAGCACGGCACGGCCTACACCGAGCGGCGCGCGATCCTGCGCGAGAACATCATGGCGATGAGAGAACTGTGGACGCAGGACGAGGCCTCGTACTCGGGCGACCACGTGACGATCGAGCCGAGTTGGGCGTGGCCCAAGCCGGTGCAGCAGCCCGGCCCGCCGATCGTGCTCGGTGGCGACGCCGGCCCGAAGACGGCGGCGCACATCGCCGAGTTCTGCGACGGATGGATGCCGATCGGTGGACGCCATCCCCTCGACAAGTGGGACGAGGTGCGACGCGCGTGCGAGGCGATCGGGCGTGATCCCGCGACGGTCGAACTCGGACTCTTCCTCGCTCCGCCCGACGCCGCCGAGCTCACCGCGCTGGCCGCCCGGGGAGTCTCACGAGGTGTCCTCGCACTCCCCCAAGGTGACCGCGACGAGGTGCTCACCGCGCTCGACCGGTTCGCGCCCCTCATCGACGAACTCGCCGACGCCTGACCGCTTGCCGGCTGCGTGGCCCGGGAACGGAAGCAGCGAGCCCGGGTCATCAGCCATCTGGGTGAGCGCAGATCACCTCGTCGGCGGTAATCGCTCACACAGAACCTGGGAGCCCGGCTGCGTGGCAGGCTGGTGGGATGAGTAGCAGCGAGTCCCCATTCGATACCACCCCACTGCCGAAGCAGTACACCGACGTCGAGGTCGACGGCACTTCGAAGCGGATGGCCTACTACGACTCGGGCCCCGTCGACGGCACCGGGCGGACGTTCGTGTTCCTGCACGGCAATCCGACCTCGTCGTACCTCTGGCGGAACATTATCCCTCGTGTCGCCCACCTCGGTAGATGTGTCGCTCCAGACCTGATCGGCCAGGGTGATTCCGAGCGGCTCGACGACGTCGGACCCGACTCGTACACACTCGTCGAGCACCGTGCCTGGCTCGACGGGCTGCTCGACCGGCTCGACCTCGGCGACGAGATCGTGTTCGTCATCCACGACTGGGGTTCGGCGCTCGGATTCCACTGGGCCCACCGGCACCCCGACCGGGTCGCCGGCATCGCCTACATGGAGGCGATCGTCGCCCCGATCTCGTCGTGGGACGACTGGCCCCCCGCCGCCCGGGGAATCTTCCAGGGCTTCCGCAGCGACGCCGGCGAGGAGATGGTGCTCGAGAAGAACCTGTTCGTCGAGGGTGTGCTCCCGAGCGCGGTACTGCGCGGGTTGAGCGACGAGGAGCACGCCGAGTACCGCCGCCCGTTCGTCGAACCCGGCGAGAGCCGCCGGCCCACGTTGACGTGGCCACGCCAGATCCCGATCGAGGGTGAGCCCGCCGACGTCGTCGAGATCGTCGAGGCGTACGGCGCCTGGATGAACTCGAACGACATCCCGAAGCTCTTCGTCGACGCCGAGCCGGGCGCGATCCTCGTCGGCGCGCAGCGCGAGTTCTGCCGCGGCTGGCCGAACCAGACCGAGGTGCGCGTGGCCGGCAACCACTTCATCCAGGAGGACAGCCCGCACGAGATCGGCGACGCGATCGCGTCGTGGATCGCCTCGGCCTGATCGGCTGCGCCGGGAACCGCGGCCGTTACCGCGCCGGACGCGGCACGCGCTCGGCGGTCAGGTGGTGAACGAACGGAGCAGTTCGAGCGTGCGGCCCGGGCCGTCGCCGTCGGGGATCACCACCGCGGTGAAGTCGGTCGCGCCCGCCGCGGCGATCGACTCGAGACCCGAACGGACGGTCGCCTCGTCGCCGATCAGGCTGATGTCCTCGACACCGTGCACCCCCTCGATGTCGAGCATCGCCCGGTACGACGGCAGTGTCGCGTAGTCGGCCAGGATCTGGCCGACGAACGCCCGCGTCGGATCGGGATCGTCGGTGACGCACACCGGCAGGCTGCACACGACCCTGGGTGCGCCGCGGCCCGCTCCCGCCGCCGCGGCGTCGATGATCGGCACGATCTGGCGCTCGAGCGTCTTCGGGCCGACGCACCACAGGATCGTGCCGTCGGTGCGGCTCCCCGCCATCTTCAGCATCTGCTCGCCGAGGGCGGCCACCATCACGAGCGGCGGACGTTCGCCGACCGGCGAGGCCTCGCTCTCGAGTCGCCAGATCTCACCCTGGAAGCTGGCCGCACCAGTGTTGAGCAGCGACTCGAGGATCGACAGGTACTCGGACATGTGCTTGACGGGCCGTTCCCAGGTCATCCCCCAGCGGTCTTCGACCGTCGTCTGGTGGGCGAGCCCGATACCGAGCACCAAGCGGCCTCCGGACGCCCCCTGCGCCGTCAAGGCGCCGGCGGCCATCACCTCGGGGTGTCGCGTCCAGGTCGGGACGACGGCCGTGCCGAGTTCGATCTCCGACGTCGTGCGGCCGGCGATCGCGAGCATCGCCATCGAGTCGGCGAGGGCGGTCTGGGCGAGCCAGTAGCTCGTGAATCCGTCGCGCTCGCTCGATTCGATGTCGCCCACGATCACGTCGATGTCGGGATTCATCAGATGTCCCGATCCATTGATTCCGATTCTCATGCTGTCTCCCTCTCCCGCGGCGCGAGCCGTTCCGATCGATCGGCTCAACCTACTGCGCGCACCGATCGACACGGATCCGAACCCACACCCCGGCGAGGACGGCTACGTTCTAAGGGCACGTTTCGACGAGGAGGTCCTCATGGCCGTCAAGCTTCCGTACCGATCCGAGAGTCAGGTGAGCCTCCCCGCGGTCGTTCGCTCGTACGGCAACGGGAAGATCCCGAGCGAGCTTCTCGTCTCGTGCGGCATCCGCAGTTTCAAGATGGTCGAACCCGCGGCCCGCGCGTGTCGGGCGATGGTCACCGCGGCCGCTGCCGAAGGGATCGTGCTCGACGCCACCGGCACCTACCGCAGCTACGACCAGCAGGAGGCGCTGTTCAAGCAGCGGTACACGAAGACACCCCAGGCCGGCCGTAGAACCAAGACGTGGAACGGCGTCAAGTACTGGCAGAAGCCGGGCGTCGCGATGGCGGCGACGCCGGGCACGTCCAAGCACGGACTCGGCGTCACGCCCGACCTCGCGCAGCGCAGCGCGTCCGGCAAGCTCGAGGGGGTCGGCACGAACACACTGCGATGGCTCGCCGACCACGGACCCTCGTTCGGATTCTGGAACTCGGTGAAGTCCGAGGCGTGGCACTGGCCGTACTTCCCGGGAGACGACATCCCTGCCGCGGTGCTGCAGATGGAGGGGGGCGGCATGATCCGTCTCCAGCCGGCGGTTCCGTTGGATCCGAAGCGACGGGAGGCCTTCTACAAGGGGCTGCCGTACGACGGCGTCAACAAGCAGGGATCGAGGGGCGCCGGAGTCGAGGCGGTGCAGTGGGCGCTCACGAGGGCGGGCTTCCCGGCCGGGATCGACGGGGACTTCGGACCGGCGACCGCCAGGGCGGTGAAGGAGTTCCAGGCAGCCAAGGAACTCACGGTCGACGGTCTGGTCGGATCGAACACCTGGGCGAAGCTCGGGCTGCTCACCGACGAGAAGCGACCCCAGGAGAACGCGACGCCCGCGAAGAAGGCACCAGCGAAGAAGGCACCAGCGAAGAAGGCATCTGCCAAGAAGAAGACACCGGTCAAGAAGAAGGCACCGGCAAAGAAGGCCTCGGGCGCCTACACCTTCACCGCCGACGACGCCGATGGCTTCATCGCGGTCGTCGCACGATGCGTGGGCATCACCGATGCCGCCTGGTCGCTGCGCTCGTCCGCCGCCACCGCGG
>CBDUYD010000050.1:0-17574 GCA_965371355.1 uncultured Ilumatobacteraceae bacterium | reverse complement strand
TGTTGGTGTTACCGATCTTGCTCACGATGAACCAATAGTGTAACGTATCGACATGGTCGCAGTCGCAATCGCCGAACGCCAGACGATGGTCCCGCCCGAGGAGCACCTTCCCGACGTCCTGCCGACCGAGCGTCTCAACGAGCGGGGCATGGCGATACGGCCGCTGCGAGACGATCTGCGCCGCATCTCCAACAGCCGCAATGCGGTGGCGGTCGTGAGCACTCTGCTCCAGTCGTTCGGCGTCGTCATCGCCGCCGCATGGATCAACACGTGGTGGTCGTACCTCATCGCGTTCATCCTGATGGTCCGCGGCCATGTCTGCCTCAACATCCTCTCCCACGAAGCCGCGCACCGCTTGCTGTTCACCAACCGGCGCGTCAACGACTTCGTCGGCCGGTGGATCCTCGCCTACCCGACGTACCAGGCGATGCTCGCCTACCGGCGTGCGCACTTCGCACATCACCGCGACGAGATGGGTCCCGCCGAGCCCGACGCCGCCCTCTACGCGGGATATCCGGTGCCTCGCGACTCGTGGCACCGCAAGCTCAGGCGCGATGCCACCGGCAACAGCGCGTACAAGAACTTCAAGGGGATCTACTACTCGATGCGCAAGGGGCGGCGCGAGGCGTACTACATCCTCGCTGTGCAGATCGTCATGCTCGGCGTGTCGATTGCCGCGATGCGTCCGCTCGCCTACGTCGTGTGGATCCTCTCTTGGGCGACGCTGTGGAAGGTCTCCAATCGCCTCCGCGCGATCGCCGAGCACGGCGGGATGGAGCGCTCGTCCGACCGTCGGCGCACCACGCACGTCATCCGCCAGCGCTGGTTCAGCCGGTACTGGATGGTGCCGTACAACACCGGCTGGCATCTCGCCCACCACGTCGACATGGGTGTGCCGTGGTACAACCTGGCGAAGCTGCACCAGGAGCTGGTCGACGCGGGATGGGTCACAGATGCGATCGAGTACCCGAGCTACTGGGCGTTCTGGCGGGCCTGCTCGTCGGGCGAGGCGGTCGCACCGGGGGCCGCGGACCGATAGCGTTCGCAATACCGGCTTCCTCCCGTCGAAACCTGCGCCCCTGCGCGCAGAGAACACGAGGAGTCGATGGTGGAACCCGACTCAACTTCCGAGTCGCCCGATCGGCCCGCGCCACCCGGCGACGGTCGATGGCAGACCACGCTCGCAGCGTGGGTCACCTGGTTCGGTCCGGCGCGGCTGGTCACCTCGGCCGCCGCGGTGCTGGTCGTGTGCGCCGGGCTGTTCTGGCTCGTCCGCGCCTCGCCCGCGCCGACCGAGGCGGGTCTGTCGATGGCCACATCGATCCCGACCGTTCCCGCCACCTCGTCGCCGCCGGAGCCGAGTGGCCCGGTGTCGGTACACGTCGCGGGGGCGGTCGAACGGGCGGGCGTCTACGAACTCGCGGCAGACTCGCGCGTGCAGGATGCGATCGCCGCCGCGGGTGGCGCCACGCCGGAGGCCGACGCCAACGCGCTGAACCTGGCGGCCGAACTTGTGGACGGGACCCGGGTCTACGTGCCCGTCGTCGGCGAGATGCTTCCGGCCGACAGCGCCGGAGCTTCGCCGCCCGCGGCCGCGGCTGCCGGGCCGCTCGACCTCAATCGCGCGACGGCCGCAGAACTCGACGTCCTGCCCGGGGTGGGTCCGGCGACGGCCGCCGCGATCGTCGCCGATCGCGAGCAGAACGGGCCGTTCCTGTCGGTGGACGAGTTGACGCGCGTGCGCGGGATCGGGCCTGCGAAGCTCGAAGCGCTCGCCGGTCTGGTCACGACTTGATGCCAGCGCGGCCGCCCGCCTCAGAAGAGTGTGTCGCCGATGATCACCGTGGCGATCAGCAGCGCTGCCAACACTCCGGCCCACACGCCGAGCATCAGCGGTACGAGCTGTTTCCAGAACTCGCGCCAGTCGGCGAGGGGGTTGCGCGTCGCCCGCACTGCGGCGATCCAGCCGACCAGCATCCACAAGGGGATCGAGGCGAGCACGGCGAGCGGGTAGGTGCCGCGCTCTCCGAAGGGTGCGCCGACGAGCAGCAGCACGGGCGCCGCGAGCACGCCGCCGACGAGGCCGAGTGCCCCGCTCCAGGCGGTGTCGAAGAGCTGCAGCGACGCATATGCGATGAAGCCGAGGATGGCGGGCACGATCAGCGCGGCGAGCGGTCCGCGCACCCGGATGCGGCTGCGATACCAGCGCGGGCCCTCGACCAGCGGAGCGGCATGGCGCGGCGCACGAGCCCGTTCACGGGCGGCACGGTCGGCGGTTGCTGCGTGCGAGCTCACGAGTTCCTCAGCGTACGGTCTCGCCGTCGCCGAACGGGGGCATGGTGAGCAGCCACGTACCGGCGCCGGCGCGGACCCCGGCGACGATGCCGAGCGATCGGCTGGTCGTGCTCGTCGCGACGGTCACCTGCTGTGCCGTCTGGTCGCGGTCGACGCTGGTGGCAATCGTCCTGGGTGCGGTGCTCGCAACCGGTGTGGCGGTGTCCCGCGCGCCGCTCCTCGCCCTGCTGGTGGTGCTCCTCGCACCGGTCGGCGCCGTCCGGTCACAGCAGGCGTGGGCATCGCTCTCGCCCGACGCGCTCGGCCCGCATCTGGGGTGGGTGCGGCTGGTCGACGATCCGCAGCCCTACGCGTCGAGCACCCGTGTCATCGTCGAGGTCGACGGCGAGCGCTTCGAGGTCTGGTCGCGCGGCCGTGCACAACAGTTGCGGGTGCGACGCTGGCGCGGAGGTGAGTGGCTGTTCACCAGTGGCGAGCGGGTCCGGCTCGACGGCGAGCGTGCGAACAGGGTTGCCTGGCAGCATGTCGTCGGCGAGTACCGGCTGGCCTGGGTGGGCGATACCGACGAGGGTGGAGCGGTCGCCCGCGCCTCCAACCGTGTGCGCGCCGCGATCGAGCGGGCCGCTGGTCATCTTCCCGCAGACGATGGCGCGCTCTACCGGGGCCTGGTGGTCGGTGACGACCGTGACCAGCCTCCTGAGATGATCGCCCGGTTCCGCGCCAGCGGTCTCAGTCACCTCACCGCTGTATCGGGACAGAATGTCGCCTTCATACTGGCGGCGTGCGGTCCACTGCTGAGGCGGCTCCGTCCGCTCGGTCGGTGGGCGGCGACGGTCGCACTGATCGCCTGGTTCATGACGTTGACCCGATTCGAACCATCGATCGTGCGGGCCGGCACGATGGCCGCCCTGTCGGCGAGCGCCTATGTCACCGGCCGCGAGCGGACGCCGTTGCGCCTGCTCGCGCTAGCGGTCACCGGGCTGGTGCTGGTCGATCCGCTGCTGGTCTGGTCGGTCGGCTTCTGGTTGTCGGTCGGCGCGACCGCCGGCGTCACGACGGTTGGGCCGCGGCTCGCCGACGCGTTGAGGCGATTCGGCGCTCTGGCGCTGCCGCTCGGGATCACGCTCGGGGCGCAGGTCGGGGTCGTGGTGCCGAGCGTGCTGGTGTTCGGGCGGCTGCCGCTCGTCAGCGTTCCCGCCAATCTGCTGGCCGTGCCGGTCGCCGGCGCGGTGATGTTGTACGGCCTCCCGGCGGGTCTGCTCGCCGGAGCGGTTCCACCGATCGCCCCGATCGTGATGCTGCCGGTGCGTTTCGGGACGCGATGGGTCGACTCGGTGGCGATGCTGGGCGCCGCGCTCGAGCCGCCGGGCGCGTGGTCGTGGATCGGATGGGGGCTGGTCATCGTGGCGGGTTGTGCCGCATGGATGACCGCATTCGTCCGCGGCGGCCGAACCGGCAAGAATCGGTCTCCGCATGGCTTCGCATCTTCTGACCGGTGACGACGAGTCGATCCTTCGAACGGCGGTCGCCGACCTCGCACACGAGTTGGTCGGCGATGGCGACCGGTCGATGATGGTCGACGACTTCGAGGGCGACGAGTACGAGTTGCGCGCGGTGGTCGACGCGGCCCAGACGCCGCCGTTCCTCACCGAGAAGCGCGTCGTGGTCGCCCGGTCGGTCGGACGCTTCACCGCAGGCGAACTCGAACCGCTCCTCGACTACCTCGAGCGGCCGCTCGACACAACCGATCTCGTACTCGCCGCGGGCGGTGGGAAGGTGGCCAAGAAGCTGAGCGATGCGGTCAGGGCGACGGGCACGGTGCTCAACACGGCACCCCCGACCCGGGCCAACGATCGGCGCGACTGGATTGCCGACCACGTCGCGGCGGCTCCGGTGCGCCTCGACCGGCAGGCCGTCGCTCTGCTCGGCGAGCGTCTCGGTGAAGACGTGAGCCGCCTCGACGGCATCCTGCACACGCTGCAGAGCACGTTCGGCGAGGGCGGTGCCCTGTCGGCCGACGACATCGCGCCGTTCCTCGGTGAGGCGGGAGGAATCCCGCCGTGGGATCTGACCGACGCGATCGACCGCGGCGACACGTCGACAGCGCTCGAGATGCTCGGGCGCATGATGCACGGTGGTGGTCGTCACCCGCTGCAGATCATGTCGATCCTGCACGGCCACTACGCGAGCCTCGCCCGCCTGGACGGTGTCGATGCGAGCACCGAGCAGGAGGCGATGGCGGCGACCGGCTTCAAGTCGGGCTTCCGGGCGAAGAAGGCGATGCAGAACTACCGGCGGCTCGGCGGCGCCAACGTCAGGCGAGCCTTCGAGTTGCTAGCCCAGGCCGACCTCGATCTCCGGGGCGGGCGCGACCTTCCCGACGACCTGGTGATGGAGGTCATGGTGGCGAGGCTGTCGAAGCTCCGCCGCTAATGCCCTGACCGCAAACGTCTGCGCTGTTCCGTCGGCCGACTCGACGTCGACACCACGAACGTTCACGGTCACGCCACCAGACGCGAAAGAACGCCGCACGACGGCGGCGTTCTCGTCTCGGCCGGCCGAGCCGGGGTCCGTTGCTCCGCGGGTCAGGCGGACGCGTTCTCGCGTTGGACGTTCTTGGTCAGGCGGCTCTTCATGCGGGCGGCGGTGTTCTTGTGGATGACGCCCTTCGACGTGGCCATGTCGATCCGCTTCTGCGCCGCCCGCAGCGCCTCGCCGCCGTCGTCGTCGGGGGAGACCTCGTTGGCCGTCTTGATGCGCGTCTTCAACTCGGTCTTGACCGCCTTGTTGCGCTCGTGGCGCTTGGCGTTGGTGATGTTGCGCTTCTTCTGGCTCTTGATGTTGGCCATGGTTGGAAGACCTGAATCCTTGACTAGGTGTCGATCGCGTCGATCGTGCAGACAGGTCGCCCGACCTGCTTCGAACAGCCGTGAAACCCTATCGGCGGCGCATCTGAGCGGCAACGTTGCAGGAGTCGTGTACCGACGCAGCGGTAGCGTTGGTGCGGTCATGGACATCGGCCGCATCCGCAACTTCTCGATCATCGCGCATATCGACCACGGCAAGTCGACGCTGTCCGATCGCATCCTCGAGATCACCGGCGCGGTCGACTCCCGCGACATGCGTCAGCAGTACCTCGACACGATGGATCTCGAACGCGAACGTGGAATCACGATCAAGGCCCAGAACGTGAGGGTCGCCTGGCGGGGCCACGTCCTTCACCTCATCGACACCCCCGGCCACGTCGATTTCGGTTACGAGGTGAGCCGCAGCCTCGCCGCGTGCGAAGGCGTCGTGCTCGTCGTCGATGCTGCCCAGGGCATCGAGGCGCAGACGCTCGCCAACTGCTACCTCGCGCTCGAACACGATCTCGAGATCGTGGCCGCGCTGAACAAGATCGACCTCCCAGCGGCCGACCCCGAGCGGTACGCGGCAGAGATCGAGACCGTCCTCGGCATCCCGAGCGACCAGATCATCCGCATGTCGGCCAAGACCGGCGAAGGCGTCGACCACCTGCTCGACGCCGTCATCGATCGCATCCCGGCACCGACCGGTGACGCCGATGCACCT
This sequence comes from uncultured Ilumatobacteraceae bacterium, assembly GCA_965371355.1. GTDB lineage: Bacteria > Actinomycetota > Acidimicrobiia > Acidimicrobiales > Ilumatobacteraceae > JASJHI01. The sequence goes on along the minus strand of CBDUYD010000050.1, from coordinate 11,709 downwards.
CTCCAGGGCCTCATCTTCGACTCGCAGTTCGACCAGTACAGGGGCGTGGTGTCGAGCATCCGCATCGTCGAGGGGCGTCTCGAGACGGGTACGAAACTGCAGTTCATGCAGGCCGGCGCGAACCACGAGGCGATCGAGATCGGAACCCGCCGGCCCGAGCCAACGCCGGTCGACGAGCTCGCCGCGGGCGAGGTCGGCTACCTCATCGCAGGGATCAAAGACGTTGGCGACGCGAAGTCCGGCGAGACCGTCACGACGGCCTCGGGCGGTGCCGACTCGGTACTGGCCGGGTACCAAGATCCCAAACCGATGGTGTTCTCCGGCCTGTTCCCGATCGATGGTGACGATTTCGAGACCCTGCGCGAATCGCTCGAGAAGCTCAAGCTCAACGACGCGTCGATCACCTACGCCCCCGAGTCGTCGGGCGCGCTCGGCTTCGGATTCCGCTGCGGGTTCCTCGGCCTTCTGCACATGGAGATCGTGAAGGAGCGGCTCGAGCGCGAGTTCGGGCTGGCGCTGATCGCCACCTCGCCGAGCGTCGAGTACAGGCTCGTGCGCACCGACGGCACCCTCGAGGTCATCGACAACCCGGCCGACCTCCCCGAGGCGCAGAAGATCGAGTCGATCGAGGAACCGATCTTCAGGCTGTCGATCATCACGCCTACCGAGTACACCGGCACGATGATCGAGCTCTGCCAGAGCAGACGCGGCGAGATGAAGACGATGGAGTACATCTCACCCGAGCGTGTCGAACTCGTCTACGAGGTGCCGCTCGCCGAGGTGGTCATCGACTTCTTCGACCAGATGAAGTCGCGCACGCAGGGCTACGCCAGCCTCGACTACGAGTTGGCCGGGTACAGGCCGTCGAACCTCGTCAAGGTCGACCTGCTGCTGAACGGTGTACCCGCCGACGCGTTCAGCACGATCGTGCACCGCGATGCCGCGTACGAGTATGGCCGCCGGATGTGCGAGAAGCTCAAGGAGTTGATCCCACGGCAGATGTTCGATGTGCCGATCCAGGCGGCGATCGGAGGGAAGGTGATCGCGCGCGAGACGGTCAAGGCGAGGCGCAAGGACGTGCTCGCCAAGTGCTACGGCGGCGACATCAGCCGCAAGCGCAAGCTGCTCGAGAAGCAGAAGGAGGGCAAGAAGAAGATGAAATCGATCGGTCGCGTCGAGGTGCCGGGCGACGTCTTCATCAACGCCCTCAAGCTCGACGACTGATGTCCGGCTCGGTGACACCGTCGATCATCGACCGGAGCGCCGAACCCAGGAGTGGCGCGTTCCGTTCCCTCCGCTACCGCAACGCCCGTCTGTTCTTCGGCGGTATGGCCGTCTCGAACGTCGGCACCTGGATGCAGATGACGGCGATGGCGCTGCTCGTCTTCGGGCTGACCGGCGAGGCGACGGCGGTCGGGATCACCGTCGCGTTCCAGTTCCTGCCGATGTTGCTGCTCGGTGCTTGGGCCGGCGCCGTCGCCGACCGGCGCGACCGCCGACGGATGACGATTCTCACGCAGAGCCTCCTCGCAGTACAGGCGCTCTTCCTCGGCGTGCTCGACCTGTCCGGTCTGATCAACCTGCCGATCATCTACGGCCTGTCGTTGCTGCTCGGCCTCGTGAACGCATTCGACAACCCGGCACGGCGGGCCCTCGTCACCGAGTTGGTCGAGCCCGAGTTGATCCCGAACGCCACGTCGTTGAACACGGCGGTGATGACCGGGTCACGCATCTTCGGACCCGCGTTGGCGGCGCTACTCGTCGGCACCGTCGGGACCGCCTGGTGTTTCATCGGCAACGGCGTCAGCTACGTGGCGGTGATCGGCTCGCTCGTCGCCATCCGCCCGTCGGAGATGTTCCACATGCCACGGCGGCCGCGCGGCGGTCAGCCCGTGAGAGACGCGCTGCGCTTCCTCGGGAGCCGACAGGACATGCTCGTGATCCACATCGTGTTGGTGATCGTGTCGACGTTCGCCTTCAACCACATGGTCTCGCTGCCGAAACTCGCCTCGGAGGAGTGGGGTGGCGACGGCGCGTTCGGCCTCGTCCTCGCGGTGACCTCCATCGGGTCGCTCACCGGCTCGCTGCTGACGGCGCGACTCCACCGCGTGTCGTTGCGGTGGTTCATCGCGATGGTCTTGCTCCTCGGTACCGCCGGTTTCCTCCTCGCGTGGGCACCGTCGATCTGGATCGCGTTCATCTGGGCCGTCCCGTTCGGCCTCGGCGGCGCCGGGTTCATCACCGCGGCCAACGCGCTGACGCAGCAGGCTGCGCCGTCCGACATGCGCAGTCGACTGATGGCGTTGCAGGCGGTCGCGTTCATCGGATCGACACCGATCGGTGGGCCGATAACCGGATACATCGCCGATACGTTCAGCGCTCAGTGGTCGCTCGCGTACGGCAGCATCATCGCCATCATCTGTGCGATCTCGGCCGGTGTGTACTGGCGCCTCCGGCGGCCGCAGGTGCGACCGGCACCGAGCCCCGAAGGATCGGTAGTCTGAGATCTGGATGCTCGACGAGCGGAAGACCGCGATTCTCGCGACGGTGGTCCAGGAGTACATCTCCACGGCCCAGCCGGTCGGTTCGGGCCACGTCGCGTCCGCTCCCTCGGTAGGTGTCTCTTCGGCAACCGTCCGCAGTGAGATGGCCCAACTCGAAGCCGACGGCTACCTCGTCCAGCCGCACACGTCGGCGGGGCGCATCCCCACCGACAAGGGCTACCGGTTCTTCGTCGATCACCTCGCGTCGCCCGAGCGGCTCGATCGCAGTACCACCCGACAGGTGGGAGAGTTCTTCTCTTCCGCCGATGGTCGCCTCGAGGAGTTGTTGCACCAGACGTCCGACCTGCTCGCCGCGCTCACCAACAGCGCCGCGGTCGTCGTGGGTCCCAAGGCCGAGGCTGCCGCGGTGAAGAACATCCAGATCGTCGCCCTGTCGCCGACCACCGCCACCGTGGTAGTCGTCCTCGCCAACGGCTCGGTCCACAACGTCACGCTCGAACTCGGCGACAGCGACGACGATGTCAGGCTCTCGGCGGCAGGAGCCCATCTGTCCGCCGAACTCGACGGGTGGCCACTCGGGGCGGTCCACCGGGTGAGTCCGACCGGCGACGCGGCGGTCGACCGGTTGTGCGCCGACGCGCTCGGTGCTCTCTTGGCCGCAGCCGAGGGCGATCAGGCCTACACGGGTGGTGTCTCGGCGGTCGCGCAGGCCTTCGACGCGGTCGAGGTGGTGCGCACGGTGTTGCAGACCCTCGAGCAGCAATTCGTCGTGGTATCCCTCGTGAGCGACATCGTCAACCGCGGGATGTCGGTGGCGATCGGTGTCGAACACGGTGTCGAGCCGCTGTCGGCGTGCTCGGTTGTCGTCGCCCCCATCGTGGTCGAGGGTGAGCACCTCGGCTCGGTCGGCGTGCTCGGCCCGACACGGATGAACTACCCGCGGGCACTGGCCACGGTCGACGTCGTGAGCGAACAGCTCGGGCACCGTATCGAGGAGGGATGACGCCGGGGGTGTGCCGGGGGTCGCTGTCCACATCCGGGTGATCTCACGGCATCCTGTATCCGATCATGGCTGACTTCTACGAACTCCTGGGGGTGTCGCGCAACGCCTCCGGCGACGAGATCAAGCGGGCATACCGCAGGAGGGCGCGAGAACTGCATCCCGACGCGAACTCGGGCGACGCAGGCGCCGCCGAGGAGTTCAAGGAACTGGCTCGGGCCTACCAGGTGTTGTCCGACCCCGATCAGCGCGCCCGCTACGACCGCTTCGGCGATGCCGGTGTCGGTGGTGCGTCGGCGGGCGGGCCGAGCGCCGAAGACATCTTCGGTGGCGGGCTCGGCGACATCTTCGAGACGTTCTTCGGCGGGGGCGGAGGAAACCCGTTCGGTGGTGGACGAGGTCGGGGACCGACCGGCCCGCCGCGCGGTCAGGATCTCGAGGTCGTGGCCGACCTGTCGTTCGAGCAGGCCGTCTTCGGTGATCAGATCACCGTCGAGATGAAGCTTCCGTCGCGATGCGACGACTGCGGCGGCACGGGAGCCGGCGAGGGTACGCAGCCCGTCACGTGTAGCGATTGCAGCGGCAGCGGCCAGGTGCAGCGAGTCCGTCAGAGCATTCTCGGCCAGATGGTCACCGCCACCACGTGCGGGCGCTGCGGGGGGCTCGGCCAGGTGATCGCCACACCGTGCGCGACGTGTCGCGGCGAGGGGCGGGTCACCGTCGACAAGTCGTACGAGGTCGATGTGCCGGCGGGGGTCGACTCCGGTTCCACCCTGCGGCTCACCGGCCGCGGCGCTGTCGGTCCGCGCGGCGGGGGAGCCGGCGATCTCTACGTTCACCTGCGGGTGACGCCACACGAGCGTTTCACGCGCGACGATCACGATCTGATCACCGAGGTGCCGATCTCCATCGCGCAAGCCGCGCTCGGTACGTCGATCGCCCTCGAGACGCTCGACGGCGATGAGGATCTCGTCATCCCGGCGGCCACCCAGCCCGGCCGCGAGTTCGTGCTCCGCCAACGCGGGGTGCCGCGACTGCACGGCCGGGGTCGTGGCGATCTCCGGGCGATCGTGCGAGTCGAGGTGCCGACCCGTCTGTCCGACGACGAGGTCGATCTGCTCTCGCGCTTCGCGGAGGGCCGTGGTGAATCGGTCGGCAACGGCAAGGAAGGCCTGCTGTCGCGGATCAAGTCGGCGTTCACCTGATCGCCCTGCCATGGTCGCCGCTGACGATCTGATGGTCCGTCGCTCGGCCGCGGCGCACGTTTTCGTCGCCCCCGAACAACTCGACGGAACGATCACACTCGACGAGGCGACCGAACGCCATCTCGATCGTGTGCTTCGCCTCCGCGACGGCGAGCCCGTTTCGATCACCGATGGAGCGGGCCGATGGCGCCAGACCCGACTTGTTCGCAGCGCGGCAGGGATTCGTCTCGAACCCGCGGGCGACGTGCGCGAGCACGAGCAGCACACCCCGCTGACACTCGCGGTGGCCATGCCGAAGGGCGACCGTCTCGACCAGCTGGTGCAGAAGACGACCGAGGTCGGCATCGATGCACTGGTGCTGCTCCACTGCGAGCGGTCGGTGGTGCGCTGGAACGACGATCGTGTCGACCGGCAACGTTCGCGCCTGCAGCGCATCGCCGACGAGGCGTGCCGTCAGAGTCGGCGGGTGTGGCGCGTCGCTGTCGAGGGGCCGGTCGCGGCGAGCACGATCCTCGCCGACGCCGCCGCGGCCGAACCCGGCGGCCGGCCGATCGACGCCCGCGACACGCTGGTCGCGATCGGGCCCGAGGGGGGCTGGTCCGACCGCGAGCTCCAGTCCGCCGCCGACCGGGTCGACCTCGGTCACACCGTGCTACGCACCGAGACCGCGTCGATCGTTGCGGCCGCGCTGATGATGGCTGCGCGACGATCGGAGGCCGGATGACCGATAGCGACGACCGGACCGCGGCGTTCAACCGGCGTGTGGGTGAGCTGCTGCGCGAGGTGCGCAAGCAGCGCCGACTGTCGCTCCACGAAGTAGAAGCGCAGAGCGACCACGAGTTCAAGGCCTCGGTGGTCGGCGCCTACGAGCGAGGCGATCGTGCGTTGTCCCTGCCGCGCCTCGACCGTCTCGCGGACTTCTACGAGGTGCCGATCGGTCGGCTGCTGCCCGGGGTGCGCGAAAGCACCGCCGCCGCCCACGACTCGCCCCGCGAAACGGCCCGGCTCACGATCGATCTCGTGGTGCTCGCGGGGCTCGACGGTGAGAGGTTCGAGACGCTGCGCCGCTTCCTTCGCTCGGTGCAGCTGGAGCGACGCGACTTCCGGGGGCATCAGATCGCGGTGCGCGACACCGACCGATCGGCGATAGCTGCGGTCCTCGACGTCCCGGTCGAGGAGTTGGACGACCGCTTGGCGCTGCACGGCCTGCTCGGATGACCATGTTCGGTGTCTACATCCACATCCCGTTCTGTGCGTCCAGATGCGACTACTGCGCGTTCGCGACGTGGACCGATCGGCACCACCTGACCGACGCCTACCTCGCCGCGGTGCGGCGCGAGATCGCCGGTGCGGTCGACGAGGGCATGCCGGTCGCTGACACGATCTTCGTCGGGGGCGGAACGCCGTCGATGGTTCCCGGGGAAGATCTCGCGGCGCTCATCGCGACCGTTCCGACCGTGCGCGGCGCCGAGGTGACGGTCGAGTGCAACCCCGATGACGTCACCGGGGAGCTGTTGCGCGCACTCACCGACGGTGGTGTCAACCGGATCAGCCTCGGCGTGCAGTCGATGTCGCGCCACGTGCTCACCGCCCTCGGTCGCACTCACGATCCCGAGAACGTGGCGCGCGCCGTCGATGCGATCGGGTCGGTCGGCCTGGCGAGCTTCAACCTCGACCTCATCTACGGGACGGTGGGGGAGTCGCTCGCCGACTGGGAGCACACGCTGGTCGAAGCGCTTCGTCTCGATCCTCCGCACGTGTCGGCATACGGGCTCACGGTCGAGGCGGGCACTGCGCTCGCGGATCATCCCGACCGCCATCCCGACGACGATGTCCAGGCCGACGAGTACGAACTGGCCGACGAGATGCTCACCGAGGCGGGCCTCGACAACTACGAGGTGTCGAACTGGGCGCGCACCGGCCACGAGTCACGGCACAACCTCCTGTACTGGCACCAGGCCGACTACCGGGGATTCGGGTGTGCCGCGCATTCACACCGCGGTGGGCGCCGTTGGTGGAACGTGCGGACACCCGACCGCTACATCGATCTGATCGGACGAGATGAGTCGGTCGAGGCGGCGTCGGAAGAACTGGACGACGAGACGAGGCGGTCCGAGGCGCTGCAACTCGTACTGCGCACGCGCGACGGTGTGCCATGCGAGGCGTTCGATCCGAGCGAGCTGGAGACGCTCACCGGGATCCTCGAACCGCATCCGACCGATCCGCAACGCGTCGTGCTCACGAGGCGTGGACGCTTGATGGCGAACGACGTCTCGGCGCGGATGCGTTGACGCGCCCGGTCTGTGTCGGGTGCTCTACGCGTCCTTGGGCGGGCGGTAGAAGACCCCGAGCAGCAGCGTGGCCGCGAGGAGACCACCGCCTGCGGAGATCGCCAGCCCGACGTATCCGTCGAGATCGCCGGCGATGCCGAGCGCGTGGTCGACCGACCACTCGCCGGGACCGAGCATCGCGATCGAGATGGCTGTGACGGCGAGGACGAAGACGTACTCCCAGCCCTCCTTGACGATGAAGAAGCCGTTCTCCAGGTGGACGGTTACCGCGGCGACCACCATCAGGCCGACGAAGCCGAGGGCGGCGAAGCTGGTGAGGAAGCCGGCGGTGAGGAAGAGGCCGGCGGAGATCTCGCCGCCCGCCGCGAACCAAGCGTGCATCCTGCCCGGACGCATGCCGATGCTGTCGAACCACCCGGCGGTGCCGCCGATTCCACCCTTGATCTTGTTGACGCCGTGGGCGACCATCGTCAGCCCGAGAGCGACGCGCAACATGAGCAGTGCGAGATCGACTTCGTCCATCGGTTCTCCTCGTGGTGGCGGGTGTCCGTTGTCTGTCGCCTGTCGTATCGGCGGTTCAGACGAGACCGCCGAAAACCTTGGCGACCTTGGCCGAAAGGTAGTCGCCGTAGGTGCCTTCCCACGCGATCGGGTTGCCATCGTCCCACCGTTCCGGTGCCTCGCCGGTGGGTCCGGCGGCGTCGATCGGGAGCGTCGGGACCGTCGCCTCCCACGAGGGGTCGAAGAAGTACGGGAACGACAGCCGTGCAGAGTCCGAGGTGTTCCTCACCCTGTGCGGGGTCGACCGGTAGCGACCGCGGGTGAGACGTTCGAGCATGTCGCCGATGTTGCAGACGAGCACCTCGGGATGCGGGTCGACCGCGATCCATGTGCCGTCGCGGCGGCGCACCTCGAGCCCGCCGTGCTCGTCCTGGGCGAGCAGCGTGAGGAGCCCGTAGTCGGTGTGCTCGGCGACTCCCCAGGTCGTGTCGGTGGCCGAGTGGGGCGGGTAGTGGAATATCCGCAAGAGGATCGTCGGATCTGCCGTGAGGTTGCTGACGAACCAGTCGGGCGCGAGCCCGAGTGCGATCGCGATGGCCGACATCACAGCGTCGGCGACGGGGCGGAGCGCGTCGAGCCAGGCGATCACCGCCGGCCGGAGTCCGGCGGGTTCGTCCGGGTAGAGGTTGGCGCCGTGGAGGAGTGCGCCGTCGACCACTCGCGGGTGCTCGGGCGGATGATCGATCCCGAAGTAGAGGCCTTCCTTCCCGTCGGGGCGCCCGGAGGTCACCTCGCCGTAGAGCGGGAACCAGCCCCGCCAGGCGCGCCCGCCCCTCGTCATCGAGATCTCGGACTTCACCTCGTCGGGAAGAGCGAAGAACGCGCGGGCCTCCCGGTTGAGGTCGCGGAGCAGTTCGGGGTCGAGGCCATGACCGACAACGCCGAAGAAGCCGATCTCGCGGCAGGCCCCATCGAGGTGGGCCACGGCGCGGGCGCGCCCGTCGCCACCGGGCATCAGGCCCGAGACGTCGACGATCGGCAGGTGGGCGGCCGCACTCACAACTGGTATCGTACGGCGCCGTTACGGGCGCGTAGCTCAGTTGGTTAGAGCGCTACCATGACACGGTAGAGGTCCCGGGTTCGAATCCCGTCGTGCCCACCCCAAGCCCTCAGCACTGCGCCTATTTCGGTGACCGCTCGGGGTTCTTCGCTTCTCGGCCCGCGCGGCGTCTTGACGCGTTGCGTAGGGTGATTCGCATGGGGGAGTACGGCACCGACACCGTCCGTGCGGTTGGCAGGGCCGCTACCAGCTGCGTTGGTCCGAATGCGTTGCACGATGGCGATCCGCACCAACGTTGATGCGGTCCAGGCAGCGATCGCCACGATTCCTGATGAGGTGCGGCAGAACGTCGACTACACCTGTGACGGCAAGGCCCAGGTTTGCCGAATGCACATGCTCGACCGGGCAAGGAACCAAGCGAGTGACGCGGCGCATGGTCGTGCGTCGGACCCGTCTCACCGACACCGCACAGCAGGAACTGTGGCCTGATTGGTGGCGCCACGCATTCCTGACCGACCTCGACTGCGACCAGGGCCGATGCGCGTGACGCTCGGCGACAGGACGCCGATGCGTTGACTCTCTAGTAGCGCTTCATTAAGGTGGATGGCGTGTTACGCCGGTTGGCGGTCATCATTGTGGCTTTCGCCACGTTCGCTGGCCTCGGCGTGGGTGCAGCTCGAGCCATCGGAGACCCCAGCATTACTCAGTGGTACTGGCAAGGTGTCCCACCGGGTGGCTTCTATCAGGAGTGTGCTGGAAGCATCTCCAACCTCTCGTCCTACGGCTACCTGCCGGCCCGTTCCGGGTACATGTGGATGAAGTATTCGTCGGGCGGCACGTGCAACAACTTGTTGACGCGACCGGCGTGGTACATGAAGGTCGTGAGCACGTCGAAGAAGGGCTCCATCACTTGCCACACGAGCACGAGGTACAACGGCGCGAACACGTGGAACGTGCTGGCGACGGCCAACAACTGCAGCGGCACACCAGCGACGCACGTGCTTCTGTGGGCTGAGTACCGGAATCCGGCCTTCGGGAACAACGGTCAGGCGAATCCAGCACGAGCGGATTTCTCGCCATGACTGAGCAGTCAATGCCCGAGCGCCGCACGCGTCCGCTGGGCATAGTTGTCGCGGCGGCGCTCGCAGGTGGGGCCATCGGCTTCGTTGCATACACGGCGGCCGCAGAACGAGGCCCGTCGACCGGGCCAGCGGCGCCGGATCAGCAGGAAAGTGCACATGTCGTCGAGCAAGCGCCACGGGGGGTCGAACAGGCGCTGGCACCAGCTGAGACGGACGACACCGCAGCGCAGCAGTCGCCTGTACCGGAGGACTGGTCGCCGACGTGGTCATCGATCACACGACTCGACGCTGACATCGCAGCTACCCGTGACTTCTACCAGGGAGCGTCCGTGGGCGATTCGTGCGACATCGCAGACGCTGCGTACCGCGATCAAGTCGGCACAACCACGGCGTGGCCGGTTCTCGCCCCGTTCGGGGACTTCGCCGAGGACGGCTCGTGCACGATCGGTGGGTGGGTGTACGAGGTAATGCCCGACGACATCAACGAGCTCGTTGACGTCCCGGTGTACAAGGAGTCGTTCCTGCTGGCTCCAATCTTCGATGACACCGGTGCCGTGATCGGCTACATGGATCCGCCAGAGGTCATCGTGGACAGCTCACAGTTCCCACCCGACCCGGAGGACTGGCCCGAGAACCCAGTCGATGTAGCGAGGGACTAGAACGAGCGCGTCAAGGTTGCACCACCCCCGCAGGGTCGGCGCTGAGGTTCACTATCGAGCGGGGGACGCCAACTTCATCGAGCTCGTTTCGGCCTGTCAACTCGAGTCCACAGACATCGCACCGGAGACTCTCTGAAATCGTGCTGAGGTCCGGGATCCAGAGATAGATGACATCGTGTTCGTCCGCGCCGACATCAACGGTGCGCTTATCGGCCGTCTCTCCGTCGGCGAGGGCTGAGTTGCCGAATTCGGGGCACTCGATCTCCACCCAGGTGAGCACGTCCCAGCCGTCGGCGTCCGCGATCTCGCCGCGGACCCGATCGACGACGTCGTCGATCGCGACCTCCCAAGTAGGGCGAGTCGCTGCTTTGCCTTCAGCCTCGCGCTCGTGACTCGCAGGGAAGCGGCGTTGAGCTCATCCTCAACCAGAGTTTTCTCAGCAAGTGGATGCAGATCGCCCCAGAACTCGGCCGGCGTCCACTGCAGGTCGAGTTGAGTGAGGCCAACCAGTCGGGTACTTCTCCTCGTCCTGCCATGATGACGCAATGACGGCAGCAACGAGCTTCGTCGGGCGACGGGCGATCAGGCAGCGGGTGACAGCGCTGCTCGATGGCAAGCAACTCGTCACGATCAGCGGAACGGGTGGGATCGGCAAGACGCGCCTCGCCCGCGAGGTCGCAGATGACCGAAACACATCCGGTGGCTACTCGGCGCTGGTCGAACTCGGACCGGCGAAGGCTGGCGACGACCTCGAGTTGGTGCTCGCCCGCCAGCTCGGCCAGAACTCGCTCGACACGTTCGCTGTCGGACTCGATGGCCAACCGGCGGTGGTCATTCTGGACAACTGTGAACATGTGCTCGCCGACGCGGCGTCGCTCGCGGAACGGCTCACCGGCCTCCCCAACGTTCGTGTGCTGGCGACGAGTCGCACTCCGCTCGGTCTGCCGGGCGAACATGTCGTCAAGCTGGGACCGCTTCGCGTTCTCGCCAAGTCTGACGACGAGCCGACGCCGGCACTTCAACTGTTCCTCGACCGGGCCGGCAGCGCAGGCGCGACGTGGCTCGAGGTGCCCGAACAGCGTGTCGCGGCCGAAGAGATCGTGCGGCAACTCGACGGTGTTCCCCTCGCGATCGAGCTCGCCGCAGCTCGAACCCGCATCATCGGCCCGACCGACCTGCTGCCCCTGCTTCCCGGGCAGCTCGACCTGCTCGAGAACGAGGGAGGGCTGGCGACGACTCGCCATGATGGAGGGCAAGGCGATGGGGGGTCCATTGCGCAAAGACAGCCGCGATTCGCTATCGTCTGCTGCAAATCGAGCCACCTGCTCCGCCTGGCTCGTGGGCATCCTCGTCGAGGCCTCGCCTGTCATGCAGACTGTGGTATTCGACGCGACATGGTGAGGAGCA
>CBDUYD010000049.1:0-17947 GCA_965371355.1 uncultured Ilumatobacteraceae bacterium | reverse complement strand
CGCCCACTGCGGACCGGAAGCTGCACGAGGAGGGCACCGCATGACGAATCCGCAGGCCGAGCATCTGCGACGCAGGGCACGCCACCTGCTCCACCTGGCGAGCACGATCGACGAGACGCCGGCGCTGCGGCTCCACGAATGCGCCCGCGAGGACACCTGGCGCGGCCGTCGTCCCCTCCTCTGCGAGAACCTGCTGGCGACCAATCGGCGGCAGGCGGCGGAGGCTGTCGTCGAACTCCGACTTCAAGCGTTCCTCATGGAGGCGCGGGCGCAACAGCTCGACGCGGCCGCCATCCTCCAAGCGCGACTCGCCGGATGAGCGGCGTCTCGATCGGCTACGACCCCGCCCGCGTACGGGCGCTCGGGCGTCGCACCTCGGACTCGATCCGCGCCCTCGACGCGATCCACAGCTCCGACCCGGCCGCCGCCGACGCGATGCGCGTCCTCCGGCTCATCCGGCGCAACCTCAGCGACCTCTGGATGCCGCTCATCCGCGAGATCGAGCACAGCACGTCGATGACGAGTTGGACGTCGCGTCCCGTCGACCAACACCGCCGCGCCTGGCTGCGGACGAATACTTGGCTGACCCACCAGGGGGACGATGCGCGCGGTCGCGACGACCCCGGCGCACAGCAGCCCGCGCTATCGGCACCCGACCTCGCCGACGCCGCCTTCCGCGCCGTGCTGTCGAGGCTGAGCGACGCCGAGGTGCTCGAACGGATCGGGGAGATGTCCATTGCACAGGCGCGCGCGGGCATCACGATCGATCCCACCGATCCGCGCTGGGTGGCGATGCTCGCCGCGCTGGCGGCCGATCTCGACGAACGGCTCGGCAGCGATGCCGACGGCTCGTTCGGTCGCGACCTCCTCGCCGCGGCGCAGCGGTCACCGCTGATCGCGCTCGCCGCCCCGTATTCGCCGCGTCTCTCGGCGATTGCCCAGGACCTCGCGATGGCGATGCTGCGCGTCGAGTCGTGGGTGCCGGAGCTGCATCCGGTCGCCTACGAGCTGGGCGTCGACGCGCTACTCGAACTTCTCGTCGACTCGCCCGCGAGCTGCCTCGACCTGATGCTCGACGAGACCGCACTCGGCAACCTCGCGGCGTGGAAGTCGCTCGACGAGGAGATCGTCAACCGGGTCGTGTGGAACGGTCTGTTCGCGGCGATCGCCGTCGCACCCGAGCGGCTGCGCGACGGGTACGCCGTTCTGCAATCGTTGACGCGCCTCGCCAACGGGCGCCTCGACGGTGGCTTCGCGCCCGGGATGGCCCGAGGCGTGGCCGACTCGTTGACCATGTACATCGACACGCTCGCCCCGGCGATCCGCTACGAGCACTCCGACCCGGTCACCGTCTACTGGTTCGATCCCGACGCCACGATCCGGCTCGGTTCATACGACGAGGTCGTCGATCTGTTCGGAGCAGTTCTCCGCGACGAAGCGGCACAGGCTTCGATCGGGGTCGCCATCGGTGCCTACACCGATCGTGTCGTCGCCGACCTCGGGCGGCATCTCGATGACCACGTGGGGCTCGAGTACGTCGCCCGGTTCACCGACCTGGTGGCCGACGCGACGCGCACGGAACAGGCCGAGATCATGCTCGTCGCCGCCGCCGCGCTTGCCCACCGCGAACGGATGGGCAGCCTCGTTACGTTCGGTGCCAACATTGCGCTCGGGCCTGCCGGAACGTTCGCCGGTCAGGTCGTACGGGTCACGGCGCGAGCCGCGATCGAGGCTGGGAGCAGCGCCGGCCCCGAGCGAACGGACGGCATCCGCGACGCCTCGATCTCGTCGACGGTCCATCGCCACATCACCGTCGCGGTGCTCGAACGCGTCTCGCGGGATCCGGCGATACGCAGCGGCGAGTTGCTCGAACGGGTCACCGACGAGCAGTGGGGGCTGCTGCGCGAACACCTCGACGATGTCGATCGGGCAGGCGATGATCTCGCCCAGCGAACCCGCCGCGTCGACCGGATGGAGCGCTACATCGAACAGTTCATCCCAACGCTCGGCGGCTACCTGCGCACGGTTCGCAGCGCTCCGGGCATACAAGAACTCGAGGAGGATCGAGCACCGGTGGCGCCCGACCGGGACGATTGACCCGAATCGATCGACCGGTTCAGAAGATCGCGGCGGGTTCCAGGCCCTCGATCTCCGTGCGGCCGACGAGCCAGGCCAGCCGGGTCGGCGGCGGCGCGGCGAGCGCAGCCTCCGGCAGGGGGGTCATCCCCATCGGCTGACGCGCCTTCCAGAGCATCTCCATCCGCCGCAGCTCGAGCCGGATGTACTCCGCGGGCAGATCCTCGAACTCGTAGCCGATGCCGAGGTCGACGTGATGGACCGCGACCTCGCGTATCCGCATGAAAGGAAGCTCCGCGACCTTCACCACGCCGAGTACGCCCTCGCCCTCGCCCTCCAACGTCGATCCAGCGAATGCGGTCTCGATCCTCCCGATCGAAGCTCGCAGCAGGTCGAGCTGCTCACCCGCCGACAGGATCGATTCCTCCTCGATGTCGGCCGCCCGTCCGGCGACGCCGCCCGGATACTGCACGCCCACGTCTCCCCTGCCCGCCGCCTCGATCATGCGGCTGAACCCGTCGCCGCTCTGGCGGATGTGGGCGAGCACGTGTCCGCGCGTCCAGCCGGGCAGGCGGGACGGCGACCCGACGTCGAGGTTCCCGCCGACGACGAGCGCATCGAGATCGGCCAGCAGCCGTCGATGGGCGCCCGCCGCGAGCTCGAGGTCGCGCTCGACGTCGCGATCGTGGCCGCGATCGATCGGCATCGGCCCGACGATAACCCGAACCCCAGACCATCGAACGTGTGACGACACGGCGACGTGGCAAGGTGTCTCCATGGAACTCGGAATGATCGGCCTCGGCCGGATGGGCGCGGCAATGGTGCAGCGACTCACGGAAGGCGGCCAGACGTGCGTGGTCCACGACGTCGACGCCCCGGCGGTTGCGGCACTCGAGCGCGAAGGGATCGCCGGCGCATCCTCGGTCGCCGACCTCGTCGAGCAGCTGGCGGCGCCGCGCGCGGTGTGGATCATGGTTCCGGCCGCTTTCGTCGGGGGCGTCGTCGACGAACTCGCCGCCCTTCTCACGCCCGGCGACGCGATCATCGATGGCGGCAACTCGTGGTACCGCCACGACATCGAGCGTTCCCGTGCGCTCGCACCCTCCGGCATCCACTACCTCGACGTCGGAACGAGCGGCGGTGTGCACGGGCTCGAACGGGGATACAGCCTGATGATCGGCGGCGACGACGAGGCGGTCGGGCGGCTCACGCCGGTCTTCGACGCGCTCGCACCCGGCGTCGCCACTGCGGACCGTACACCGGGGCGGTCCGGACCGCCCGCTCCCGAGGAGCGCGGGTGGCTCCACTGCGGGCCGAGCGGCGCCGGCCACTTCGTGAAGATGGTCCACAACGGGATCGAGTACGGGATGATGGCGGCCGTGGCCGAGGGGCTCAACGTGCTCGCCAAGGCCGACATCGGTGCCACCGACCACCGCGTCGACGCCGAGACCGCACCGCTCGATGCGGCCGAGTTCTACCGGTTCGACCTCGATCTGGCGAAGGTCACCGAGGTCTGGCGGCGCGGCTCGGTCATCTCGTCGTGGCTGATCGATCTGACCGCCGAGGCCTTTCTCGCCGACCCGCAGCTCGACGCGTACTCCGGCAGCGTGAGCGACTCGGGCGAGGGGCGGTGGACGATCGACGCGGCGATCGACGAGGGCGTGCCGACGCCCGTGCTCGCGGCGGCGCTGTTCGCGCGGTTCTCGTCGCGCGGGCGATCCGACGTCGCCGACAAGGTGCTGTCGGCGATGCGGGCCGGCTTCGGCGGCCACATCGAACGAACCTCCTCGACCCGCTGAACGACGAACGAACCGGCATGAACGAACCACACATCGACACCGCCCAGATCGACACCCACCAGCCGGCCGCCGACGCACTGGTGCTGTTCGGCGCGACCGGCGACCTCGCGAAACGCAAGCTCTTCCCCTCGCTCTATCGTCTCGAGCGTTCGGGTGCCCTCACCGTGCCGGTCATCGGCGTCGCCCGCAGCGACTGGACCACCGACGATTTCCGGCGACGGGCGCGCGAATCGATCGAGCTGCACATCGACGACGTCGATCAGGAGGTCCTCGATTCGCTCTGTCGTCGACTCGACCTGATCCAGGGCGACTACGCCGACCCGGCGACCTGGGACGAGATCGACAACACGCTCGACCGTCACGGATCGCGGGTTGCCGTGTACTACATGGCGATCCCTCCGACGATGTTCCCGTTGGTCGTCAACAAGCTCGCCGGCCACGGGCTGAACGAGCGCGGCCGGATCGTCGTCGAGAAGCCCTTCGGGCGCGATCTCAGAAGCGCGATCGAACTCAACGCCACACTGCACTCGGCATTTCCCGAGGAACGCATATTCCGCATCGACCACTATCTCGGCAAGGAAGCGGTCGAGGATCTGCTCGTGTTCCGCTTCGCCAACACGCTGCTCGAACCGGTGTGGAACCGCAACTACGTGCGCAGCGTGCAGGTCACGATGTCCGAGACGATCGGCGTCGAGGGCCGGGGCGCGTTCTACGACTCGGTCGGCGCAATCCGAGATGTGCTCCAGAATCATCTCCTGCAGGTCGTTGCGCTACTGGCGATGGAGCCGCCGGCGGGCGCCGACTCGGGTTTCCTGCAGGACGAGAAGGCGAAGGTGATCGCGGCGATGCGCCCGATCGACTGCCGGTCGCTCGTGCGGGGCCAGTACGTCGGCTACCGGGACGAGCCCGGCGTCGAACCGCACTCCGATGTCGAGACGTTCGTCGCCGCCCGCCTCGACATCGACTCGTGGCGATGGGCCGGCGTGCCCTGGTACGTACGGGTCGGCAAGGCGCTCGAGGTCGCCGCCACCGAGGCC
The DNA here is from genome assembly GCA_965371355.1 of uncultured Ilumatobacteraceae bacterium. GTDB lineage: Bacteria > Actinomycetota > Acidimicrobiia > Acidimicrobiales > Ilumatobacteraceae > JASJHI01. The sequence continues at coordinate 13,035 of CBDUYD010000049.1, read as the reverse complement.
GTGATCGAGCTGCGCGACCCGCCCCGCCTGCTGTTCGACGAGGCCGGCCACCCCGCCCCCGGCCGGAACCTGATCAGGTTCCGCCTCGGCCACGACGACGGCGTCACCTTCGGTCTCCAGGCGAAGACGCCCGGCCCCGAGCTCGACAGCCAGGAGGTCGACGTCAACGTCGACTTCGCCGCCGCGCTCGGCGACCGCCAAGACGCATACGAGCGGCTGCTCGGCGACGCGATGGAGGGTTCACTCCGCCGCTTCGCCCGCCAGGACGTCGTCGAGGGCACCTGGCGCGTCATCCAGCCGGCGCTCGACGAGCCGGGCGATGTGATGCCCTACTTCCGCGGCACGTGGGGTCCGCCTGAGTCGGGCGCGGCACTCCTCGACGGTGACACGTGGTACCCGCCCAGCGCCTCCGCCGCGATGGGTCGAGCGCCATGACCGCCTGATCCGATCGACATCTCGGCGCCGAACGACGGTTCGGGCGCTGGCCGTCTGACACGATCGCCGTCGTGTGGGTTCCGATCACGCTGTTGGCGGCGACGTTCCAGGTCTTGCGCACGTCGCGCCAGCACGTCCTCGCGTCTTCACTTCCGGTGAACGGCGCCGGCTTCGTCCGCTACATCTACGGGTTCCCGCTGGCGGCCGTAGCGTGCGCCGTCACGTTCGGTCCGGCCGGCGAATCCCTCCCCGATGTGCCGGCGCGGTTCTGGCCGATCGTTGTCGGAGGAGGCACCGCTCAGATCCTCGGCACGATCGCCCTGCTCCGCGCGTTCGCTCTGCGGGACTTCGCGATCGGCACCGTCTACGCCAAGACCGAGGTCGTACTCGTCGCCCTCGTCTCGGCGATCCTGCTCGGCGAGGCGTTGCGGCCGCTCGGTTGGCTCGGAGCCGTCGTCTGCATGATCGGCGTCGCCTGGCTCGCCGCGCCGGGTCGGATCCGCGACGTGATGTCGAGCGCCACCGATCCCGCCGCGCTGATGGGTATCGTCGCCGCCGGCTTCTTCGCGCTCACCGCTGTCGCGATCCGCGGTGCGGCGAACTCGCTCGGCGATGACCCGACCTGGAACCGGGCCGTCCTCACGCTCACCGCGATGCTCGGGATCCAGACACTCGTCAACGGCTCGCAGCTCGCCCTCGCCGATCCGCGCCAGCTCGTCGCAGTGGCGCGAGCCTGGCGCCCGGCGATGGTCGTCGGTGTGCTCAGCTTCTGCGGATCGGCGGCGTGGGCGGTGGCGATCACGCTCACCAATCCGGCAAAGGTGCGCACGCTCGGTCAGGTCGAGCTGGTGATCGTGTTCGCCGTGTCGGCGTGGTGGCTCCACGAACGCCACACCCGCGCCGAGTACGCGGCGAGCGCACTCGTCCTCGTCGGCATCCTCGGAGTCATCACCCTCGGCTGACAGCCCCCGCCCCAGCCCCAGCTCCCTGCTCCCCCAGACACCCGAAAAATGCACGCAGGATCCCGCCCAGCGGGAAGATCCGTACACATTTCGGGGAGTGGGCGATCAGTCGACGACGGTGGGGTCGGGGACGAGAGATCGGATCAACCAGTGGAACACGCGCCAGCCGGCGTGCGGTCGGGCGAGACTGGCCGCCGCCGTGCGCGCCGCCGCGTCGGAGATCGGGATCCCGTTCGGTGCCTTGACGTGCACCTCGGCGACGCGCTCGGACATCACGAACCAGCCGACCGCCTCCTCGACCGAGTGCCCGACCGTGAGCGACCCGTGGTTGCGCAGGATGCAGAACTTCTTGTCGCCCAGCGCGGCGGCGATCCGCTTGCCGCCGTCGTAGGTGAGCACCTCGACCTCCTCGTCGTCGAACATCGCCTGGTCGAAGACGAACGCACACGACTCCTGGCTCAGAGCGCGGAAGGGTGCCACGTTGGCCGACCACGGTGTGCCGTAGGGCGTGTGCGTGTGGGCCGCGCTGACCACATCCGAGCGCGCCGCGAGGAGCGGTGCGTGGATGTCGTAACCGGCCGTGTTGATCGCGCCGGTCGGGTCGCCCGACGAGTCGCTGACCGCGTCACTCACCTGGCCCCCGGGTCCGACGAGCACGAGCCGGTCGACGGTCGCCTCGCCGAACGGAATGCCCCAGTCGAGCAGCCAGAAGTGGTCGGTGAGCTCAGGATCGCGGGCCGAGATGTGGCCGTCGCCGAGCATCCCCCATCGCATCGCCCCGAACGCCCGGTATCCGAGAGCACACATGCGCTTGCGGTGGGCCCGCTCGTCGTCGGGGGTTCGCTCGGCGTCGATCGGATCGATCCCGGGGAATGATGGATACGGGCTCTCGATCACGACCAGATCGTAGGTCCACCCGGTATCGAAGTCACACCCCGGGCGAGCCGCGGCGCGGGATGACGACGACGGTCCCGTCGTGCGGGTCGACCTCGACCGAGACGTGCACGTGGTACACCTCGGCGAGGCGCTCTGCGGTGAGCACCTCAGCCGCCGATCCGGTGGCCGCCACGGCACCTCCGTCGAACATCGTCAGCCGGTCGGCGTAAGTGCCCGCCAGCGTCAGGTCGTGGAGCGCGCTCACGATGGTCAAGCCGTCGCTCGCCCTCAGCGCGGTGACCAGTTCGAGTGCCTGCTGCTGGTGCCCGATGTCGAGCGCCGAGGTCGGCTCGTCGAGCAGCATCACCGGGGCCTGCTGCGCGATCGCACGGGCCAGCACGACACGCTGACGCTCGCCACCACTCAGCGAACCGAGGTAGCGCGCGCCGAGCCTGATGAGGTCGAGGCGCTCGAGCACGTCGGTCACGACGACGCGGTCCTCGCGCGTCGGCGAGCCGAGATACGAGATGTACGGCGTGCGGCCGAGCAGCACGTAGTCCGAGACCGACATGTCGTCGGGGATGAGCGGATCCTGCGGTACGTAGGCGACGACCGCGGCGCGCTCGCGGCGGCTCATGTCGGCGAGGGATCGGCCGTCCACCTCGATCGAACCGGAGTACTCGACCAGCCCGGCGACCGCCCGCAACAGCGACGACTTGCCGGCACCGTTCGGACCGACCACGCCGAGCCACTCGCCCGGCGCGACGTGGTCGGTGTACGCGAGCAGGGCGGGCCGCTTGCCGTAGCTCACCGCGACCGAACGGAACGTCAGCGCGGTCATACCGACACCCTTCGCGTGCGCAGGAGATAGATGAAGAACGGCGCTCCGATGAACGCTGTGACGACGCCGATCGGCGTCTCGGACGGACTGGTCAGCATCCGTGCGAGCACGTCGGCGAGGATCAGGAAGGCCGCGCCGCCCATCAGCGACAGCGGAAGGAGGCGGCGGTAACCGGCGCCGGCGATCAGCCGCACGATGTGCGGGACGACGAGCCCGACGAACCCGATCAGGCCGCTGACCGACACGACCGCCGCCGTCCCGAGCGTCGCCGCGACGACGATGACCAGGCGTGTCCGCGGCACCGAGACACCCAGGGTCGCCGCCTCCTCGTCGCCGACCCGGAAGACGTCGAGGTGACGACGGTGGAGCATCAGGACGAGACAGCTGATCGCCACATAGGGCGTGATCAGCCTCACGTCGTCCCAGGTCGCTCCCGACAGTCGACCGAGAATCCACTGGAAGACCTCGCGGACGACGTCGAGGTTGCGCTGGAGCATGAACGTCTGCAACGCGGTCACGAACGACACGACGGCGACGCCGGCGAGCACGAGGGTGGCACCCGAGCGCGACCCGCCGAACGAGGCGCCGACCAGGTAGGTGATCGAGACGGTGACGAGCGAGGCGACGAACGCGAGCGTCGGGACCGGGTCGATCGCCCACGTCGCCGTCGCGGCCCGTCCGACGGTGAGCGCGAACGTGGCACCGAGGCCGGCGCCCGCCGCGGCCCCGAGCAGGTACGGATCGACGAGCGGGTTCCGGAACACGCCCTGGTAGCTCGCGCCGGCGATCGACAGCATGCCGCCGACCAGCCCTCCGAGCAGGACGCGCGGCATCCTGATCTGCCAGACGATGTCCCACTCCGCGTCGGATACTCCGGTGTCGATCGAGACGAACGGCAGCAGGCGATCGACGAATGCGAGCGGCACCTGCCACCACTCGGGACCCGCCGGTCCGATCGAGGCGCTGATCACGATGGAGATGACGAGCAACAGCGCCGCGGCCGCGTACCACTGGGCGTCGGTGCGCACGCGGCGGACCGAGCTCGGGAACTGGTTGGACGCCATGTCGGCTGCGTAGCCCGATCGTTGGGCGGGTCAGCCGGCGGCGGTCGCGACCGCCGCGGCAACCGCAGCCGCGTACTCGACCACCCGCGGCCCCCAGCGCGAGGCGATGTCGTCGTCCATCTCGATGATGGCTCCGGCCTCCACCGCGGTGATCGCGCTCCAGCCGTCTCGGGCAGACACGGTCACGATCGACTCGCCGCAACACTTCGTATCGGCGAGGAAGATGAGGTCGGGGTTCGTCGACACGATGAACTCAGCGTTGAGCTGGGGGTAGCCGCCCGAATCGCCCTCCGCCTCATCGGCGATGTTGCGGAGCCCGAACATCGCGTAGAGCTCGCCCAGGAAGGTGGTGGAGTCGACGCTGTAGAAGCTCGGATCGAGCTCGTGGTACAGGTAGAGCGGCTCGGTCGGCTCGGGAGTGGCCGCGACGAGCGCGTCGAGGTCGGCCCTCATGGATGCGACCAGCGCGTCCGCCTCGGCGGTGTGGCCGGTGAGTGCACCGAGTTCGCCGATCTGCGCGTAGGTGTCATCGATCGTCGTCGCAGCCGGGCCGTCCCACGAGTCGATGTCGATCGAGGCGAGCTGATCACCGAGGCCGGTGAAGTCGCCGCCGATGATCACGAGGTCAGGTTCGAATCCTGCGATCGCCTCGACGTTGGGCTCGTAGCCGGAGAGCTCGTTCGGGAGCTCGAGCGCCTCGGCTGGATAGTTCGAGAACTCGTCGACCGCGACGAGCTGGTCGCCGGCGCCGATCGCGAAAATCATCTCGGTGTGCGTCGGACTGAGCGACACCACGCGCTCGGCCGGCTCGATCGGAGCGGCGGCGGTGCCGGCCGACGATGCGGTGGGCTCGGCGGCATCCGTTGTCGGTGGTGCGTCTGACGCAGCGGGCGTCTCGGCCGCGACGGGCGCCGCCGCCGAAGCAGCGGGCGCCTCGGTCGCGGCTGGATCGCCCGACGAGTCGTCGCCGCCACACGCCGCGACGACGAGCGAGAGGCCGGCGAGCAGCGCGATCATCCGGCTGGCGGTACGGGTGGTGCGTGGTTCACGCATCGGTTTCCTCCATGGAATCTGGAGGACAAGTTGGGTCCATTCCGGCGAGCCGGGTGCGAACCGTCCCCTGCCTCGAGGGATTGGTCATCGCATCGACGCCACAGGCGACCGGACTCGCACGCCGGGCTCGATCTGGTTCGATCGCCCGGTGTGACCACCGTTGCGGGACAGTGCCGGATTCTCACCGGGCTTCGCTGTGCCGTCGACGGTTCGACATGGTAGTGGCGGCTGCGTACGCTGCCCACTCGCATGACGAGTGACGCGCCAGATGAGGCGGCACCGACCGAGGATCCTCGCCCGGACGGACTGCACGGCGCCCCGTCGCTCGTGCTGATCAACACCGGTGACGGCAAGGGCAAGTCGTCGGCCGCGTTCGGCGTGATGGTCAGAGCGATCGCCCGCGGGTGGTCGGTCGCCGTGGTGCAGTTCATCAAGTCGGGCGACTGGAAGGTCGGCGAGGAGAAGCTCGGCCGCGAACTCGGCGTCGACTGGTACTCGTTCGGCGACGGGTTCACGTGGGACTCCGACGACCTATCCACCGATCGGGCTCACGCGGCGGCGGGGTGGGCGCAGGCCGTCGACATCATGAACGCGGGCGAGCACGAACTAGTCATCTTCGACGAGCTGACCTACCTCTCGTCGTTCGGCTGGCTCGACGCGTCCACGATCGCCGACGCCATCGGGAATCGACCCGAACACGTCAACGTCGTGATCACGGGCCGCGACGCAGCACCCGAACTGATCGAGATCGCGGACACGGTCACCGAGATGCGCGAGATCAAGCACGCTTACCGGCAAGGGATCCGCGCGAAGCGCGGCATCGACTACTGAGCCGCCCAGTACCGGCACGATCTGACACGAACGATTGGGCATCGAGCGACGACATGGCCCTCACCCTGCTCCTCGGAGGCGCCCGCAGCGGCAAGAGTGCGCTGGCGGTCGATCTCGGCCGACGACACGGCGGCGACGTCGTCTACATCGCGACCGCACCTCCGGTCGACGATGAGATGACCGAGCGGATCGAGCGCCACCGCGTCGAGCGGCCCGATCACTGGTCGACGATCGAGGAGGAGACCGACCTGTCCGGTGCACTGGATCGCGCCGCGGACGCGCTCGTGATCGTCGATTGCCTGACTCTGTGGACCTCGAACCTGCTCTGGGGCGATGCCGCCGACGAGGCCATCCGCGAGCGCGCCGCCGACGATGCTCGACGTGCGGCCAAGCGCACCGCCGCGACGATCGTGATCAGCAATGAGGTCGGTCTCGGGATCCATCCCGCGACCGATCTCGGCAGGCGCTATCGCGATGTCCTCGGACGCGTCAACCAGGAGTGGGCGGCCGTCGCGACCACGAGCCTGTTGCTCGTCGCGGGTCGGGCCATCCCCCTCGATGATCCGCTGCTCCACATCGAGGGTTGCCCTTGACGCCGAGCCTGCTCCACCAGCGGCTCGCCGGGCTGCCGACGTGCGACCACGCCGCGCGCGAGTCGGTGCACGCGCGCGCGGCGAATATCCTCCGGCCGAGCGGCGCCCTCGCCTGGCTAGACGAGATCGCCGCATGGGTGGCGGGCTGGCAGCGCACGGACCGACCCGTCATCGCCCGGCCCACAGGTCTGATCTTCGCGGCCGACCACGGTGTCGCCGCCGCGACCAAGGTGAGCGCGTATCCCACCGGCGTCACCGAAGCGATGTTCGCGGCCTACAACCAGGGTCGATCGACGATCAACGCCTTCGCTCGGATCGCGGGCGCCGAGGTCGTCGCGATCGATGTCGGCATCGGCCGACCGACCGGCGACATCCGCTACGAGCCGGCGATGAGCGAGGAGCGCTTCGACGAGATCACCCGCATCGCGTTCGAGGCGGTCGAGCGGCTCGACTGCGACCTGCTCGTACTCGGCGAGATGGGGATCGGCAACACGACGCCTTCGGCGGCGATCGCCGCGGCGCTCACCGGCGGGGAGACCGCCGCCTGGGTTGGCCGAGGTACCGGCGTCGACGACGAGGGGCTCGCCCGCAAGCGAGCCGCCGTGCAGGAGGCCCAACGGAGGATCGCCGGGGTCACCGACCCGATCGAGATCCTGCGCGAAGTCGGTGGTGGCGAGGCCGCGGCGATCGCCGCGGCGACGGTGGCGGCGCGGCACCGTTCGATACCGGTGGTGCTCGACGGCTACGTCGTCACGTCCGCCGTCCTGCCGCTGAGCCTCGTCGAAGAGGCCGCGCTCGATCACTGCACGGTCGGCCACTGCTCGTCCGAGCCCGGACACCGCAAGCTGCTCGAGCGTCTCGGCAAGCGCCCGCTGCTCGACCTCGACATGCGACTCGGGGAAGGTTCCGGAGCGATGGCGGCCGTACCGCTCATCGCGATGGCCTGCGCCGGGATCACCGAGGTTCCGACGTTCGCCGAGTGGTTCGACCCGCAATGACGCCGCTCGGCGGCTTCCTCGGCGCGACCCAGTTCCTGACGCGCATCCCCGTCCGTCGGCGTCGAGCGCCCGACCCGTCCCGGTCGGTTCCCTGGTTCCCGGTCGTCGGCGGGCTGATCGGTCTGATCGTCGGCGGGGTCGCGGCCGGGCTGTTCGAACTCGTCCCCGCCGCCGTCGCAGCGACGCTGGCGATCGCCTCGGGCGTCGCGCTCACCGGGGCGTTCCACGAGGACGGGCTCGCCGATGCTGCCGACGCGCTGGGCGGCTGGTCGCCCGAGCAGCGCAGGGAGATCATGAAGGATTCCCGGCACGGCAGCTACGGCGTGGCGGCGATGTCGCTGAGCATCCTGCTGCGCGTGGCGTGCGTCGCGAGCCTCGGTCCCGCAGCGGCGGTCGCCGGCCTCGTGGCCGCTCACTCGCTCGGGCGCGGGGCGGCCGTCGCTGTCATCGGATGGGGACCGGCGCCGCCGGGCGACGGTCTCGGAGCGGAGTTCGCGCGAACGGTGACACGACCGCGGGCGGCGATCGGTGTCGTCGTCGGCGTGGCGATCGCCGCGGTGGCGACCGGCTGGTGGGCGGGACCGCTCGTCGTCGCCGCCGCGGTGGGCGCGATCGTCGTGACGGCGCTCGCGTTACGCGCGTTCGGCGTGATCGCCGGCGACGTACTCGGTGCGATCGAGCAGGTCGGCGAGTGCCTCGTGCTCGTCGTTGTGAGCGGCCTCGCCGCGCGCCACACCGTGTGGTGGGCGTGACCGTTGGGCGTGACCGGTGTGCATCACCGGGTCGGGGTGACCCGGCGCGTCGATAGCCTCTCGCCCGTGCGACTCCCTGCGATCGGTGCCCAACTCGCGCGCGGTTTCACAATGGGCACCGCCGACATCGTGCCCGGCGTCTCCGGCGGCACGGTCGCGCTCGTGCTCGGCATCTACGAGCGGCTGATCTCCAACATCCGCATCGGGGCGGGCGCGCTGCGCCAACTGATCAGCGGCCACTGGGGTGACTTCCGCGCGACACTCCGCGAGATCGAGTGGGTCTGGCTGCTCTCGCTGCTCGGGGGCATCCTCCTCGCGATCGCCGCGCTCTCGTCGGTGCTCGAACGACTGTTGGAAGAGCAGCCGATCCGGATGTCGGCGCTGTTCTTCGGACTGGTGCTCGGAGCGTTGTGGGTTGCGTGGCGGATGCTCGCGCGCGTCGACGCTCCCGCATTGGCGCTGATGCTCGGCATCGGCGCGACGATGTTCCTACTGCTCGGCCTGCGCTCCGACACCGACGTCGCGGACGAAGCGGCCGAGGTCGTCACCGCATCGCCGTGGGTGTTCTTCCTGTCCGGTGGTCTCGCCATCTCGGCGATGATCCTGCCCGGAATCTCCGGGTCGTTCCTCCTCGTTCTCGTCGGGATGTACAGCGAGGTGCTCGGTGCGGTGAACGACCGCGACTTCGTATCGCTCGGAGCGTTCGCGCTCGGATGTGTCGTCGGTCTCGCGCTCTTCTCGACGCTCCTGAGCTGGCTGCTCGAGCACTACCACAACCTCGTGCTGGCGGCGATGATCGGCCTGATGCTCGGCTCGACCCGGGTTCTCTGGCCGTGGCCCGGCGGCACCGAGACGACGAAGATCGAGGCGCCGAGCGGCGACGTGCTCGTGCCGGTACTGCTCGCGCTGCTCGGACTGGCGATCGTGATCGGGGTCGACGTGATCGGACGTCAGCTGACGAGCGACGAAAGCCGGTCGATGCCCTCCGCGATGTCGTCGTCGCCGAGCGCGAACGAGAATCGGGCGTAACCGCCGAGTCCGAACGCCTCACCGGGCACGAAGGCGACCTTCGCCTTGTCGAGGACGAGGTCGGCGAGCTCGAGCGTTGTCGATGGCGTGACGCCGGCGATCGGACGGCCGAGGAGTTCGGACAGATCGGGAAAGGCGTAGAACGCCCCCTCCGGTTCGAGACAGGTGACACCCTCGATCGCGTTGAGCTTCCCGTGGATCAACTTGGCCCGGCGGGCGAATGCCTCACGCATCATGTGCACATCGTCGAGCGATCCGGACACCGCCGCCAGCGCGGCGCGCTGTGAGACATTGGCCACGTTGGATGTCATGTGGCTCTGGAAGTTCGTCGACGCCTTGATCACATCGTTTGGGCCGATCATCCAGCCGACCCGCCAACCGGTCATCGCGTAGGTCTTGGCGACACCGTTCACGATGATGCACTGGTCGGCGAGGTCGGGCACGAGTGTCGGCATCGACGCGAACTCGTGGCCGCCGTAGGTGAGGTGCTCGTAGATCTCGTCGGTGATGACCCAGACGCCCTTCTCCACCGCCCACTCGCCGATCGCCCGGACTGCCGCCGGCGGATACACGGCGCCCGACGGGTTGTCAGGACTGACGAACAGCAGCACCTTGGTGCGGTCGGTGTACGACGCGTCGAGTTGCTCGACCGTGACCTGGAAGCCGCTCTCGGAGTCGGTGTCGACGACGACCGGCACACCTCCGGCGAGCGTGATCGCCTCGGGGTAGGTGGTCCAGTACGGAGCCGGCACGATCACCTCGTCGCCCGGATCGAGGAGTGCCGCGAACGCGGTGTAGACGGCGTGCTTGCCCCCGTTGGTGACGAGGATCTGCGACGGCGAGCACTTGAACCCGGAGTCGCGCTCGGTCTTCTCGGCGATCGCCTCCTTGAACTCTGGCAACCCTCCCGCCGGCGAGTACCGGTGGTTCCTCGGATCTGCACACGCCGCCGCCCCGGCGTCGATGATGTGTTGCGGTGTGGCGAAGTCGGGTTCGCCGGCACCGAAACCGATCACGTTCTCGCCGGCCGCCTTCATCGCCTTGGCCTTCGAGTCGACGGCGAGCGTGGCGGATGGTGCGATGGCGGCGAGACGTCGGGAGATGCGGTTCACGGTGCGAAGCCTGCCATAGCTCGGTCCGCCTCCCAACGCGATTTCGACGACGGTTACCATCGCCGCATGACCGCCGACGCAGACACCCGGGCCCGGGTCGCCGATATTCCGTACCCGACCCTCGAGGCCGCGGCCGTCGGTCTCGACAAGCCGCTCAGCGAGTGCCGTGTCGCGATCGTCACGACCGCCGGCCTGAAGCCGAACGGCGAGATCGAGTTGTGGAGCCCCAATCCGGCGTTCACCGTGCTCGCCGGTGACGCTCACGACGTGCAGCTGTCGCACTTCAGTCCGAACTTCGACCGCACCGGAATCATCGAGGATCTCAACGTCGTCTACCCGATCGACCGGCTCGCCGAGTTGGCCGAAGAGGGCGTGATCGGATCGGTGAACGATCGACACATCTCGTTCATGGGCGCGCAGATGGACGCGACGTTCTCTGCGATCATCCAGGACACGGCCCCCGCCGCCGCCCAGATGCTCATCGACGACGGTGTCGACGTCGTCCTGCTCACTCCCGTTTGACCCTTCTGCACGCGCACCGTGAGTGTGCTCGCCCACGTCTTCGAGAAGGCCGGTCTGGCGACGGTCGGCATCTCGCTCGTCCGCCAACAGGCGGTCAACGTCGCGCCGCCGCGCATCCTGCACTGCGAGTTCCCGCTCGGTCGGCCGCTCGGCAAGCCGGGCGACGTCGGCTTCCAGCGTGACGTGATCATGCGCGCGTTCGCCCTCCTCGACCGTACCGACGTGCCGATCATCGAGGATCATCCCGAGGTGATCGCCGACCTCTCCGGGCCACCAGACTCCTGCCCGATCCCCCCGCGCCACGATCCCGACCTCGCGCCCGCGATCGACGAGGCCCAGGGACTCCGCAACGCCTACGAGCGCAACCTCGAACAGTACGGACGAACCGCGATGGGGCGCATCGCGGGGCCCGACGGCATCGCGGAGTTGATCCAGGTGCTGCTCGATATCGAGGCCGGCACGCCGCCGGAGGTTCTCGGATATGACGACCCCAAGATCGTCGCACTCGGACAGGACGTGAGGGCGTACTACGAGGAGGCCGGGATGCAGCTCGCCGGCCCATCGGGAGCGCGCGAACTCGAGAACTGGTTCTATGCCGTGACCGAAGCGGGGCAGCTGGTGCGCCGCGTCCGCGACGTGCTGCGCGAAGGCGACGACCACAAGCTGGCCGGCGGGTATGTCGCGCCGCTGTCGCAGCGCTGATCCGGGGGAACCGACTGGCCGATCCGCTGCGCCTACCGCCATGCTTGGCGCGTGAGCGAGACCGCGGCCGAGATCATCATCCCGAACGACCTGCTCCCGGCCGACGGCCGATTCGGCTGTGGGCCGTCGAAGGTGCGCCACGCGCAGGTCGACGCGATCGTCGCGGCGCGCGACACGATCCTCGGAACATCGCACCGCAAGCCGCCGGTGAAGAATCTCGTCGGCGCGGTGCGGTCCAAGACGAGCGAGCTGTTCGATCTTCCCGACGGGTACGAGATCTTGTTGGGCAACGGCGGCACCACCGTGTTCTGGGACGCGGCGACATTCGGTCTCGTCCGATCGCGAAGCCAACACCTGGTGTTCGGCGAGTTCTCCTCCAAGTTCGCCAAGGCGTGTGCTGACGCACCCCACCTGGGTGACCCATCGATCATCGGGGCGCCGCCGGGATCCCATCCCGACGCGGTGGCCGACGACGGGATCGACCTCTACGCGTACACACACAACGAGACGTCGACCGGCGTCGCGATGGATCTGCGCCGTCCAATCGGGATATCGGCCTCCGATGCGTTGGTCGCCGTCGACGCGACGTCGGCGGCGGGCGGCCTGCTCTGGGATCCCGACGAGGTCGACGTCTACTACTTCGCTCCCCAGAAGTGCTTCGCCTCCGACGGCGGTCTCTGGCTCGCCGCCTGCTCGCCGGCTGCGCTCGATCGGATCGGGTCGATCGCCGCCTCCGAACGCTGGCGGCCGGCCTCGCTCGACCTCGTGATCGCGCTCGACAACTCGCGGAAGAACCAGACCTACAACACCCCCGCACTGGCGACGCTGGTGATGCTCGACGCGCAACTCGACTGGATGCTCGACAACGGTGGGCTGCGCTGGGCGGCGACCCGCAGCGCGACGTCGGCGGCGATCCTCTACCGGTGGGCCGAGGACTGCGATTGGGCGACACCGTTCGTCGCCGAGCCATCGATGCGCTCGAACGTCGTCGGCACGATCGACCTCGATGAGTCGATCGACGCCGACGCCGTCTGCGCCGCGCTGCGGTCGAACGGCATCCTCGACACCGACGCCTACCGCAAGCTCGGCCGCAACCAGCTGCGGATCGGCATGTTCCCAGCGATCGATCCGAGCGACATCGAGGCCCTCACCGCCTGCATCACCCACGTCGTCTCCCACCTCCCTTGACAACCCGCCTCACCCGACAACCCCGAAACTTGTACGCAGAATCGCGCCCAGCGGGAAGATCCGTACAAGTTTCGGAT
>CBDUYD010000048.1:0-17962 GCA_965371355.1 uncultured Ilumatobacteraceae bacterium | reverse complement strand
TCGTGCCGGGCTTGCGGCGGAGACAGAAGACGAGCTTGATCATCGTGGTTCCTCCCTTGTTCCTCTCGCTCGTGTCAGGCCACCAGGTTCGCGCACCGCCCGGCGTTGCGCGGCGATGCGACGTGTGAGGGCATGACCACCATCGCGAAGGACCCGTTCGGAGTCATCCGGGCCTCGGGGATCCCAGACAGCGCCGCAGTTCGACGAGTGAGCGCCGACGCCTCTCGGTGATGAACTGTGCACCGGCGGCACCCATCTCCCTAGCCCGACTTCTGTCGGTGAGGAGTGCGACGCAGTTTTCGGCGAACGTTGGGTCGGCGAGGTCGGCGCAGAGGATGGCGCGGTCGCCGGCGTCGGAGAGTCCGCGGATCCCCTCACCCGTGGTGACGAGTGGAAGTGTGTGCTGGAGGGCCTCGACGCTCTTGATCTTCAAACCGCTTCCGCTCTGCACCGGGTTGATGATCAGGGTGCAGGCGGCATAGAAGTCGCCGAGGTCGGCGACCCGTCCGAGCGGCTCCACACCGTCGGTCGCCCATGCCTCGATCCCGGCGACGTCGGAGCCGGCGACCAACAGTCGCGCGTCGGGAACCGCGGCCCGAATCGTCGCCCAATGTGTGTCGAGGAAGGCGCGCAGCGCGTTGCGGTTGTGGACGGTGTCGGAGCCGATGTAGCCGATCGTCGGAGGTCCGTCCTTGACATGATCGCCGGCCGCTGCGGCGACGGGTTCCACGAGCACGTCGACGAGCGCGACCCGGTCGCCGTCGGCGCCGAGTTGGTCGCGGAACTGCTGCGCCTCCTCCTCCTGAATCGCGACGACGTGGTGGAAGCGCCTCAGCAGGCGGCGCTCCTGGCGTGCGGTCAGCGAGATCCACGTTGGCGCGTGTCCTTCGGCGCGCAGCCGCTTCTTGCGGTCGGTGAATCGATCTTGAGTGTCGACGACCAGGACAGGTCCGGTCGGCAGGCCGGTCACCAGCTTCGACAGCAGCGCGTATTCCACGACGATCGCGGTGGGTTGCAGTTCGGCGACCAGCGCAGCAAACTCGCGGCGCGCCCGACGGCTCACGAAGCCGTCGGCCACCTGGAAGTCGAGTAACCAGTCGGCGGAGGCCGGGACTCTGCGGACGATCGACTGGGCCTTGCGGAGCCCCAGCTGGGCGGGTGTGCCCTTGAACGCGAGGTCATCGCCGACGCGGTGGTACGCGGCGCCCCACACGTCGTGCATCGTCGCGCCGACAGCGCGTGAACGGATCGCATTCACCTCGACCAGGCAGAAGTGAACATCGGCGCCGAGGGTCTGTAGAGCACTGCAGATCTGGCGGGTGCGGACGGTGTTGCCGGAGTGGGCGGGGTCGGAGACCACCGGGCTCACCACCACCACGGTCGCGCCATCGAGCGTGCCGACCGCGCCGGCGTCGGAACTCATGAGGCGTGGCGCGCGATCGCCATCAACTCCCGTGCTCGTCCCGCCTGCCGCGCACGTCCGGTGGCGACCTCCATCGCGTTGCACGCGAAGCTGCCCGGTCGTTGCAGGCGCCCGATGTCGCCTCGCCACCCGCGCACCAGAGCCCGGCCGAGTGCCGCGGCACCGGCACGGGCCGCGGTGGCTCGGGCGATATCGGTCGCCTCCATCCTGACGTCACTGCGGCCCTGCGAGTACAGCCGGCGGAGCAGGTACGAGCGCGTCGCGCGATCGGCGTCGACCACATGGTTCACCGTCGCCTCGGGGTGATAGGCGACCCGGTATCCGGCGGTGCGCACCCTCCGGAAGAAGTCGACCTCCTCGTTGCCGAGCAGGCTGGTGCCCGAGTACCCGAGCCGGGCGTCGAAAGCGCCGACCTCGGCAGCCACCGAACTCCTGACTGCCATGTTGGCTCCGACCGGACTCTCGCCGTCGTTCAGGAGCCGGGCATCGTCTCCGAGTTCGGTGCGAGCAAAGAACGTCTCGCGGGTCGCCGGGAGCCAGGTCGGGCGGCCGGTGGTCCATTCGAGATCGACACGTCCGGCCAGTCCGGCGCATGAGGGCCACTGGTCGAAGCCCGCCCGCAACGCCGGCAACCACGTGTCGGTCACCAGCACGTCGTCGTCGAGAAACGCCAAGATCTCACCGTCGGCCTCCTCGATCGCACGATTCCGAGCGTTGGAGAGACCCCGACGGGGTTCGCTCACACAGCGCAAGTCGAGCGTTGACGACCAGCGTTCCGCTACGGCGGCGGTGTCATCGGTGGAGCCGTTGTCGACGACGAGGATCTCCGCCGCGGGATCGCCGGCGACGGTGGCGACGTCGGCGATGCGGCGCAGGCAGCGGTCGAGCAGCGCTGAACGATTGCGCGTGCAGATCACCACCGAGACCCGAGACGGGAGCGGGGCCTCGGATTCCTTGTTGGTCACCGGACCAGTGTGGCATCCGTGTCGCCGGTGGTCGCTTCCCTCGCGCGCCGCAGGTAGTCGGGAGGGAGTCGGGAGTAGCATCCGCGGTCATGGCGACCGTGTCGGCGCGCGGAGAGAGGAACGGACGATGAAACGGGTTATCGCGATCGGCCTCGACTCCGCCGAGTGGTGGCTCGTCGAGAAACTGCTCGACGATGGTCGCCTGCCGCACCTCGCTGCACTGCGCGAGCGAAGCACCGAGTGCCGGCTCGAGACCGGTTCGCCGTACCGCTCCGAGCTCCCATGGACGCAGTTCCTGACCGGGGTCGATGCTCGATCAACGGGGTACTGGAGCACGGCCGCGTTCGATCCCTCCGACTATGGAGCTTCCTTGACCGGCGCCCATCCCGGTCAGCCGTTCTTTGCCCGCGACGACCTGTCGGTGATCTGTTTCGACGTACCGGCGACCACGATCCATCCTGATGTGAATGGCGTACAGGTCACCGCCTGGGGCGCCCACTCCTCGCAGTATCCACGCGCATCGCGGCCTGTCGGCACCCTCAGCGAGATCGACGCCCGCTTCGGCGTCCACCCGGCGTTGGACAATGACTACGACGGCGGTTGGCACCAATCCAAGTTCGTCGAGGCCATCGGAGAAGCCCTGCTCGAGGGGGCGAGGCGGCGCATCGACGTCGCCGAGTGGTTGATGGCGGAGAATCCCGAGTGGGAGCTCTTCATGACGGTCCTCTCCGAGTCGCACTCGGTCGGGCACATGTTCTGGCACGGGATCGACCCCCGACATCCGCTCCACGACGACGTTTCCGCACCGGCCGCGCGCGACTGGCTGATCCGCATCTACGAGGCGCTCGACGAGGGGGTCGGCCGCCTCGTCGAGGCAGCCGGCCCCGACACCACCGTGATCGTGTTCGCCGCACACGGGATGCAGCCCAACGCCAACGACCTGCCGTCGTTGGTGCTCCTGCCGGAGATGTTGCACCGCCAGGCATTCGGCGAGGGCCTCCTCCTCGATGTCGACCAGGATCGGTGGCGCCGTGACGGTTTCCCGACCCGCCGTCCGGCCGAGCGTCTTATCTGGCGCGACGTCGTCCGCAAGCAGTTCGCGCTCACCGACGACGCGCGGCGTCGCAAGCAGTTGCGCATGACGCTGCCCGACTGGCCCGTCGACTACGCCCGTCGGATCCAGCATCGACTCACCGGGAAACCGCACATGGCGTGGCAGTTGAACACCGAGTACCCACCCGAGTGCACCGATTCGCTCGAGGAGATGGCGGCGGTCACCAAGTCTGTGCAGTGGCAACCCCCCGTCTACTACCAGGGTTTCTGGCCGGCGATGGACTGGTTCTTGTTGCCCACGTTCTCCGACGCCCATGTGCGGCTCAACGTGGTCGACCGCGAGCGCGACGGCCGCATCCCGATCGTCGAGTTCGAGGCGGCCTGCGACCGCTTCGAGCACTTCGTGCGCGGCTGCACCAACCCGCGGACCGGGAACCCCGCGGTATCGGAGGTACACCGAATGCGTAGCCATCCTCTGGAGGAGAACGGTCCCGACGGCGACATCGTCGTCGAGTGGACCGAGCCGATGGACGCCCTCGGCCACCCCGATGTGGGTGTCGTCGGCCCTCTGCCGTACCTGCGCACGGGTGAGCACAGCGTCAACGGATTCGCGTTCATCGCCGGACCGGGCATCGAGCGGTCAGACCTCGGACGGCGTTCGGCGTTCGATCTTGCGCCGACGGTGCTCTCGCTGCTCGGCAAGCCCCAGGATCGCGACTTCGTCGGTTCGCCGCTGGTGTCGGTCGAGCCGCACGGCTGAACCCGGCGTGCGCGTCGCCACGACCCCACACCCTGCACGAACGCTGTACGTGCGCAAGCTGTACGCCGCAGTGGAGCGCGCGGGTGCCGACGTCGAAACCCTCACGATTCGGCGGCTGGTCGGTGAACGCTTCGACATCGTGCACCTGCACTGGCCGGAGTGGCAGCTCCGGGCCACCCCCTACGTCGCGATGGTCGGTCGCTCGGTGCTGTTCCTCGCGGCCCTCGCCGTCGCCCGCCTCCGAGGGGCTCGGCTCATCTGGACCGTGCACAACGTCACGCCACACGAATCCACGCCACGGTGCGTCACGGGGTACTTCTTCACCGTGCTGTCGTCGATGGTCGACGGGGTGATCAGTCCCAGCGCCGCGGGTGTCGGATCGTTGCGCCGCGCGTTCCCGCGGCTCGCCGGTCGCCCCACGGCCGTGATCCCGATCGGCCACTTGTGTGGCGAGTACCCGGAGCGGGCGACCCGCGAACAGGCACGGGCCGCGCTCGGTCTCGGCGATGATCGTGTGGCCCTCTTCTTCGGTCTCATCCGCGCGTACAAGGGAGTGGAAGCGCTGGTCGACCGTTTCACCGAACTCGGTTCGGACGACGTGGCGTTGCTCATCGCCGGCCGACCGGCCGACGACTCGGTCGGCGCCGATCTCGAACGGGTGGCGGCGGGCGATCACCGAATCCGACTGAGGCTGGGGCACGTGCCCGATGAGGAAGTCGCCGGTCTCCTCCTCGCCTCCGACCTCGTGGTATTGCCGTACGTACAGAGCACGAACTCCTTCGTCGCACTGCTCGCGCTCTCGTACGACCGTCCGATCCTGGCACCGGCGATCGGCGCCTTTCCCGAGCTGCAGCGGGAGTTCGGACCGCAGTGGGTACGACTGTATGAGGGCGACATCACGGTCGCGACACTCGAGAGCGCCCTGGACCATGTCGTCGAACGGCCGACCGGGTCCCCCGATCTGGGTCGGCTCGACTGGGACAGGATCGGGGCGACGACGGTCGCCTTCTACCGTCGTGTGCGTCTCTCGGACCGCTGATCAGTCCAGCAGTCCCCAGCCGTCGAAATCGTCGCCGAGCCAGTGCCGGAGAAGCTCGATATCGGGGCGGAGCTGCTCGATCAGGTCCGACTCGTAGTCTGCCGGGAGGTCCGCCGCCGAGCGGTCGATCGGGCGGGTCGCCGCCCTGCGTGCCGGTCGGCGCAGCGCGTCGGGGGTGTACCGCACGAGTCGCTCATAACCCGGCAACGCAGCCAGCCGACGACGAGTAGAGGTGGCGATCCGCTTGTCGTCGGTACGGCCCCGATACACCTCACCCGACGTCCACGCAGACGGGTCGACGCTGAGGAAGGTGAAGACCGCGGCGAGGGCTGCGGCCGGATCGGTGGCGAGCTGCTCGGTGGTGAGCAGCTTGATGCGCTCATCTGGGATCAGCTCGCGGTACCTACCGAGTTGCCAGTTGTAACGGCTGGCGTTGAGGTAGTACTCCTCCTCGCGAAACGCATCGATGATCGGGCGGGACTCGCGGCCGTTGGCGAGTTGGTGGAGGTACATCGAGCGCATTCGTTCGATCGGGTGACGAACGACGTACACGACGCGAATGTCGGGGAGCAGCGAGGTCATCCGAGCGGGCACACCGGGGAAGATGTCGGCCTGCGAGTAGGACGGCGACACCTCTCCGCGAGCCGTTGCGGCAGCACCCGCGCGGAACTGCGCCGCGTACCACTCGGGTCCTCGCGCCCAGTTCTCACCATCGATGAAGAAGTGCAGCTCCTTGGTCGTCGACATGAACACGTCTGGATGACGACCGAGTTGCTCGTGGAGGGTGGTCGTGCCTGCCTTCATCGCACCGATCACCACGAAGGTCGGCAGGGTCGGGGTCACGAAGCACGCCCTCGGAGCGTGCGAGAGAGCGCGAACAGGGCGAGCACGACGCCCACCGCGACGGTCGGCAGTATCACAGGGCTGATGGAACCATCGCTCGAACCGTCGCTCGGGGCATCGACGGGCTCGACCTCCGGCCAGCCGAAGTAGGTGCTCCAACTCCCGTAGGGGTTCTGCCGGCGCCATCGCGTCGCCGGGTCGGCCTCACCGGCGAGGGGTGCATTCTCGGAAATCTCGACGTCTATCACGTCGACGCGGTCGGGTCGCTCTCCCGGCTCGAACTGTGTGCCATCGATGATGTCGAGCCGGTCGCGTGGGTTGACCCCGACATGATCCCACGAGCGCACGTTGGTCCGCCGACTGTCGCTGATGCGGAACCCGTTGGTCGAGTTGAACTGGAACGCCGCTCCGAACGCACCTCGGTACCAAACGTCGTCGTAGTGGATACCCGACACATCACCCGCGTCGGTCTGGTGATTGGCGCGCGCTCCTTCGAACGAGGAGCTGCGCACCATCAGGTCGGTCACGTCGCCGCCGAGAAGCGAGATCGAGTTGAGGTGACTGCGGTCCTCGGGGTCGGAACCCTCGGGCTCGGAGAGGTCGTACACCTTCACGCCGACGAACTCGATGCGGTCGACCCCGCTGAGGTTGATCGGCGAGGCCACCCCGTCGTGGAAATCGCCTCCGTACACACCCACGTCGGTGGCCGGGTTGCGGAGGAAGAACTGTCTGGGGATCGGTCGGTCCGCGGCATACCAGTCGACGTCGGGATAGACGTGGTCGGTGTACCAGTATCGGATCTGCTTGCCGAAGTTGAACACCCGTGCTTTGTCGAACCGGAAGCCGACGAACATCACGCGTGACGTCCCGGCCTCGAGGGTGAGGTCTCCGGTGACGACCACGCCGTGCGGGGTTTGCGCGACCAACACCAACCAGCCGTCGAGCGGCCCGTCGGTCTCGGGGTGAGGCGCCTCGACCGTGAGTCCCTCGTAGACGCCGTCGGGGACGATCACGACCTGATCGCCCGAGGCCGAGATCAGGTCGTCGAGCTCGAGCTCGCTGTCTACGCGAACGATCTCGATATCTGTGACGACGGCGGCATCATGGGTGGTCACCGGCAGCCATGCGATCGCCAGCGCAAAGAGGGGGGAAAGTCGCAGGCATGACGCCAGGGGGGCTGCGCACACGGGACGCCACGCCCGGCGCGCTGGCATCTGGCTGCGCATCTGGCGGGCTAGCCTAGTGCCGAGTGATGGGGGACGCAGATCGACCTCATGCGACCCCTGGCGTCATCATGGTGCTCGGGGTATCGCGCCGCAGCGGCACAAACTACCTGGGCAGTCTTCTGCTGTGCCACCGCGACTGTGTCGCTCCGGAATCGCCCTTGGCCGAAGACCACCTGCTGGCCGGGGCTAGCGATCTCGAGCGCTACGTGCACAACACGGCGCGGCGCTGGCCCCGCCGATGGGGTGACCGTGATGCAGCCGCCGACCGCCTCCGCGCCGCGCTCGGCGACGGCATGTTGCAGTTCGTGAGTGGCGCCGGCGAGAATCGTGTCGTCACGCGGACGCCGTCGGTAGCCAATCTCGAACACGTCCCGGCGTATCTCGCCGGAGCGGCCGTGGTCGTGCTCGTGCGTGACGGCCGTTCGGTGGCGGCGTCGTTCGCCGCCGCATGGGGGTGGCCGCTCGAGCTGGCGATCCTCGAATGGAGGCGCGGGGCCCGAGAGATCGTTGCGCTGCAGGACAAGCTGGGTTCCGACCCCGACGCTGCCCGTGTGCTCGTGATCCGTTACGAGGACGTGGTGTCCGATACCGACGCGACCATCGACCGCCTACTCGGGTTCACCGATCTCGACCCGGCAGGTTTCGATCGGGAACGAGCGCGTCGGCTTCCGGTGCTCGGCTCTTCGTTCGCCCGTGATGACGCCGACCGGGTCACCTGGGAGCCCCGTGTCGTCGAACCGGGCTTCGACCCGATCGCTCGCTACGCCGGCTGGCCCGATGCCCTACACGACCGGTACGCCTGGCTTGCGGGTGAGGAGCACCTGGCGCTGGGGTACACGCTGGAGCGACCACGTCCTTCGGGAGCACTCGCCGGCGCCAGGATGAGGGCAGCCGACCTGTCGCTGTCGATCCGCACGGGGCCATGGCGGCTGCGGCGGGCCGCGCAGAACGCCGCCCGCTCGGCCCGCGCCGACCGGCGGGCACCCCGGGCCTTTGGCGCGCGGACTAGCGGCGCGACGGATGACCGGGACGCGACAACCTCATGAACGTCGCCCGGTGCGCCGGATGGCGGGCGAGGCGGAGAGCCTCGTTCAACAACAGCGCCGCGCGCAGCGCGACGGCGCGCGCCGGCCCGCGCCGCCGCCGGTAGAGCTCGAGGCGATTGGCGAACATGATCGGACGGAGCCGCGTCGATTTCGCCCCATCGCCGCCCAGGTGTTGCACCGTGGCCGCGGGCTCGTAGCGCACCGTTCCGCCGGCGTCGGCCGTCCGTAGGCAGAAGTCGGCCTCCTCCGCGCCGTGGAAGAACGATTCGTCGAGGCCGCCCAGTCGTTCGAACCAATCGCGATCGACCATCAGCGCACAGCCGCTCGCCCAGTCGACCACGTGGGGTTCATCGTAGAACGCGCCGACGGTGATCATCTCGCCCAGCCGGTTGTGGCGGCCGGCACGGTCGCCGCCGAGCACCGCCTCACCGAGTGCTCGCAGGGCGGTTGTCTCGCGCCGCAGGTTCGGTTCCAGCTCGCCGTTCGTCCCGACGATTCGCGGTGCGGCCACGCGACACTTGTCGAGCGAGGCAGCCAACGCGGAGACCGCGCCCGCCTGGAGTCGGACGTCGGGGTTGAGGATGAAGAGCACATCGGCATCGTCGGCCGCTGCTGCGGCGGCCGCGTTGATCCCCGCGGCGTACCCACGGTTCTCCGCGAGCTCGACGATCGTGGCCTCCGGTGCCAGCTCTTGCATGTGCGTGACGCTGTCGTCGGTCGAGGCGTTGTCGGCGACCACGAGCTGCCAGCCGGGGATGTCGTCGAATCCGGCGCGCAACGATTGCACGAAGTCGTCGAGTTGGGCCCGGCTGTTGTACGTGACCGTGAGGGCCGCGATGCGGGCGGGGGAGGTGTCGGCCATCGGTGAAGAATCTGTCACACGTTGACCGGGCGCGCTAGATTCTGGTTGCGTAGCGCAGTGCCACCGGTCGCCACTCGGCTGGTCGTTTCAACTCGATGAAGCCTGACACCGAGACGTCCCAGACGCCCCTCCTGGTCGTGGTGACCGCGGCACGAGACGAGGCCGGCCGCATCGGCCCGACCATCGACGCGATGCGTGCCCAGACGCGGCGGCCCCTGCGGTGGGTCATCGTCGACGACGGGTCGACCGACGGGACCGCCCGGGAGGCACGAGACCATGCCGACGGCGCACCGTGGATCATCGTCGTCGAACGCGCTGCGCGCTCCCCGGCCGACTTCGCGTCCAAGGTGAGGGCGTTCCGCCGGGGATGTGAGGAACTGGGCGAATTGGACTACGACCTCCTGGCCAACCTCGATGCCGATGTCACCTTCGAGCCCGACTATTTCGAGCGTCTCGTCGACGAGTTCGTCAGGCGGCCGACACTCGGCGTGGCCGGAGGGCGCATCGTGGTCGAGGTCGACGGCGAGCGACATGACCACCGTTCGAGTGCGAACAGCGTGTCGGGCGCCGTTCAGTGCTTTCGCCGAGCGTGCTACGAGGAGGCCGGCGGGTTCCTGCTCCTGAAGCGCGGTGGCGAGGATGCAGCGATCCAGATCACGGCGCGGAGTCATGGCTGGGAGGTCGACACGCGCGACGAGCTGGTGGTGATCCACCATGGCCCGGTCACGAACCGTCGGCAATGCCTCACGGCGGCATTCTGGTCGCGGGGGATCGTCAATCGCGGGCTGCGATACGACCCGCTCTTCCAGGTCGTCTCCAGCACCTACCGGATGGCTGAGCGACCCTGGGTACTGGGTGGGTTGGCCTTTCTGGCCGGCTACATCTGGGCGACCATCGGCCGGGTCGCGCCGGTGCTGCCTTGCGAAACCGTCCGTTTCCTGCGGGCCGAGCAGCACCGCCGGCTCCGTCGTCTGATCCGAATCGGTTGGCGAGGTGGTTGAGCGGGCGACCTCTCCGGTTGGGCGTCGTCGTGAGCTGATCGTGTTCTGGGGGAACTCGCCCTGGGATGGCCACCGGCTGGGGGCGCAGTTCCTCGCCGAGGCGTTGGCAGCCAGTCATCATGTGCTGTTCGTCGATCCTCCCGTCTCGGTCGTGCGGGCGATCACCGGTCGCCGCCCCGGCCGTCCGGTTGCTCGGCCGTCCGTCGTCGAGCCCGTCGCCGATGGGCTGTGGAGGTTTCGCTCGCTCGGCCTCCCGGGTCTGCGCCGTCCGGGCGTACGCGACGTCAACGCGCTGCAACTTCGTTGGCTCCTCCGCCGCGCCGTCCGCCGTCTCGGTCTCCCCGTGCGGGCGGTGATCTCCGGCTACCTCGACGTGCGGCCGTTCGGATTCTGCGGCGAGCGCATCGCGATCTGCCGCGTGTCGGACGACTTCTCCACTGGCCGTGAGCTCGGTGTGCCCGTCGAACGGATGGCCCGCGCCCAGCACGAGATCGCCGAGGAGGCCGATGCCGTAGTGGTGGTTTCGCCCGTGCTGCAAGAGCGGTGGGCGCGACGCGGCCACGACACGATTCTCATCCCCAACGGCGCCGATACCGCAACACTGCACGGTGCACCCGGTCTGCCCCGTCCGTTGGGGATCGACCTACCCGACCCGATCGTGGGCTACAGCGGCCAGCTCTCGACGCGCATCGACCTGTCTCTGCTCGAAGCCGTCGCCGACCGCGGCCACTCGCTTCTGCTCGTCGGTGGTCGACGCCCGGATCTCGAGCCGGAACGGGTAGCTGCGCTGCTCGCTCGCGACAACCTCCAGTGGACTGGCGAACGCCCGTACGACGAGCTTCCCGCCTACCTCGGCGCGATGGCGGTGGGGTTGCTCCCCTACACCGACAGTGAGTTCAACCAGGCGAGCTTTCCGCTGAAGTTGCTCGAATACCTGGCTGCGGGAGTCGCCCCGGTTTCGACGGATCTCCCCGCCGTCCGCTGGCTCAACAGCGATCTTGTCACTGTGGCCGACACTCCCGAGACGTTCGCGACCGCGGTCGATGAGGCGCTGGCGGCACGAGACGATGATGCCGAGATCGCGCGGCGCCAGCAGTTCGCCGAGATGCACACCTGGGTGAGCCGGGCGGATGACTACGTGGACTTGTTCGACCGGCTCGACTCCGCCGGCGGTACCCAGTCGTCGTTGCCGTAGAACTGCGCCGCCACGTCGGCGGTACCCATCCGCACCCGGGCCACCTCGTCCGGCTCGAGGCGGGCTCGCCACGTCCACATCGCCGCCCCGCTGTCGCGCTGCACGTCGCGCGTCTTCGTGGTGTCCGCTTCGACCGGATTCTCCGCCGACGACAGCCGCTCGACGGCGTTCGCAGTGGAGGCATCCCACCGCAGCCGAAGATGGTCGTAAAGCTCACGCGTTCGTCTCGCCGGATCGGCAGCGACGTCTTCGTATCGCACGAGCAGCCAGTCGGGATGGCGTCGTGCCTCGGCCGCGACGACGCTGTTGAGGCAGCGCCACAGCAGAATCGCCTGGTCGATGATCTCGGGAGGCGATGCGGCTGCGGCAGCGATCTCGTCGGCGTACGGCTCGAGGTGGGCGGTCATGAGATCGGGTTGGGCCAGGAACTCGCCGAAGTCGAATCGCCAGTCGAGCCGCTTGAGACTGCCGGCGAACGCCGCCGGATGCCGCACCATCAGCACGACCGAAGCGTCGTATCGGCGGGCGAACCAGTCGGCGGACATCAGGGCCAGGGGATCCTTCAGGAGCACGCGAGTGGCCCTGCGTCGCCAGCGGACTGCGCGCGCCGACTCCCGCACGTTGGCAGCCAGGTTGCGCGGACTGCGCACGGTGCGCAGTTGGGCGACCACAGGTGGTCGGAACTGCATCATTCGATCGAACGCCGGTCCGTAGTCGTGGGTGTCGGCGTCGTCGATGTACAGGAAGGCATGGCGCGGCGGCACACCCAGCCAGCTCAGCCGGTTGGCGGGGTTGAGCGGCTCGTGCAGGTGGGCCACGCCGTGCGCGGCGGACAGCATTCGTCCGACCCAGGTGGTGCCCGATCGGTGTGAGCCGGTCACCAGGATCGGGCGGTCACTTGCGGCGCTCACGTGCCCTCTCGCGCCGCGGTCTCGCCGGAATCGTGTCGCGCACCTCGACGCCCGCCGAGGTCGCGTAGGACGTCGCGGATCTCGCTGAGGAGCCGTGGCCTGATCAGCGCGATCGTGAGGCCGTAGGTGACTACTCCGACCATCGATCCGAGCACGAGCACCGAGAGGTCGGTCAGTTCGCCACCCACGACCCACTTGAACGCCAGCACCGCGCCGACCATCGCCGCCGAGGCAAGCGCCGGTTCGAGCGTCTGGCGGAGGTAGCTCCGGGCGGTGAGGCCGGTCGCTCGGCGGAGCGCCCAGAACGTGAGCGGCAACGTGAGATAGCTACTGATCACCACGGCCCAGGCAACCCCCGTCGCCCCGTACTGGATTCCGATGAGCAACGCGATCGCCTTCACGCAGACCCCGATCAGCATCACCCGGAGCTGAAGAGCCGCGTCGCCGGTCGACACGATCACGCTCGACACGAAGTAGCTGAGAGCGGACCTCAGGCCGTGGATGGCGAGGAGTTGTATGAGGATGACACTCGGCTCCCAGGTGGGACCGAGGAGGACCGCGACGAGCTCCGGCGCGAGCACGGCGAGGCCCGCGAAGGCCGGGAACGCGAGCAGGCTGGTGAGCCGGATCACTGAGCGCAGCGCCCGCAATCGTCGCTCGCTCTGGTTCTGTAGCCGGGAGAAGACGGGAAACGCCACCCTGCCGATGGAGGCTGTGAATACCTCGTTGAGAAAGATCACGAAGCGCTGCGCGACCGCGTAGAAGCCGAGCGAGGCCGGACCGAGTACGACACCGACGAGCAGGCCCTCGCCGCGCACGGCGAAGAAGCCGACGAACTCGATGGCGACAATCCGGCTGGCATAGCCGCGCATCGAGACGAGGCTGGCGCGTGAGAATCTCCTCGACGGTCGCCACGACGACACCGTCCACAGCACCACGATGCTCACCACGCTCTGCACGAGCGACATGGCGACGAGGCTCCACACGCCGGCGCCCGCCAGAGCGAGGCCGACGGCGACGGCCCCGCTGATCGTCACCGAGAGCAGGCGACGGACGGTGAGGCCGGCGAAGCGCAGCTCGCGCTGGAGCACGTTCTGCGGAACGACCCAGAAGGCCGACAGCATCCAGTTGATCGACAGCACTCGCAGGACCGGTGCGAATGTGGGCTCGCCCACCAGGTCGGCGACGAGGTCGGCTGACGCCCACGAGATCGCGGTGAGGAGGCTTCCGACACCGAGCGAGAACCAGAACGCGGCGTCGAGGTCGTCGCGGGTGACCTCCTTGCGTTGGACGATCGCCGCGCCGAACCCGCGGTTCATCAATCTCTGGCCGAGTTCGATGACGAGCGTGGCGAGTGCGACGATTCCGAACTCGTCGGGGGCCAGGAGTCGGGCCAGGAGGAAGAACGTCGCGGTCGAAACGATCCGCCCTCCCCATGCCGAAGCGAGGGACCAACCGGCGCCCCTTACAGCGGCCTGGCGGAGATCCCCTGTCGGTGTGGTCGCATCCGCGTCATGGTCGACCACGACGTCCGACTCCAAGGTATTCGAGTCCGTGCGACCTGATGAGGTCGGCGTCGATGACGTTGCGCCCGTCGAGGACCAGGGTTCCCTCCTGCAGAGCCGACCACGGGAAGTCGGCGAACTGCTCGTGGTTGGCCTGGAGGATCACTGCGTCGATATCGTCGAGCGCGTCGAGCGATCCGGGCTCGACGCCGTGGGCCGCGATCTCTTCGTCGTCGAAGAGCGGGTCGATGCACACTGGAACGGCGCCCGCGATGCGCAGTGCGTCGAACAGCGCCAACGCCACCGAACCGCTCGATTCCCGTACGCCGGCACGGTACGCAAGGCCGAGCACGAGGACGCGTCGGTCCGAGGCCGCTCCGAGGCGTTCGATGACCTGCCCGACGACCCACTCGGGCATCGAGTCGTTGGTGATGCGAGCGAGGGCTGTGATCGGGAGGCCGTCGTCGTTGGCCAAGAGAAAGCGTGTGTACACCGGGATGCAGTGACCGCCCACTCCGGCTCCGGGCAGATGGAGGTTCGACAGTGGCTCGGAGTTCGCCGCTGCGATGACCTGGTCGATCTCGATTCCCGCGCGGTGCGCGTACATGGCGAGTTCGTTGGCGAGGGCGATGTTTACGTCTCGATAGACGCACTCGGCGATCTTGGTGAGTTCTGCGGTTGCAGCATCGCGCAGTCGGATCACGGGAGCTTCCAGCACGGCCTCGTAAAAGGCTACGGCGAGCGTCGTGCTGGCCTCATCGACGCCGCCTACGAGCTTGGGATAGGCCCGCAGGTCGGCGAGAACGCGGTGCGACTGGACACGCTCGGGGCTGAAAGCCACGAACACTTCGCGCCCGAGCTTCAGTCGTTTGCTCAACATCGGTGCGTAGCGGTCACGCGTGTCGCCGACGGCGAGCGTGGTCTCGACGATCACAAGGTGTCCGGGGGTGAGCCCGGCCTCGACGCTCTCCGTGGCGGCATCCATGAATCGGTAGTCGGGGTGATCGTTGCGCACGCCGACCGGCACCAGCAGCACGGTGGTTTCCGTCTCTCGGACTGCCCCGGTGGTGTTGGTCGTGGCTCGCAGGCGGCCCGCGGCGACCGATGTCGGAAGCTCATCGTCGATTCCGTCGATACCGACTGGGACCCGCCCGGCGTTGACATCGGCCACGACGCCCTCGTCGATGTCACAACCGATCACGTCGTGGCCGGCGATCGCGTACGCGACCGCAACCGGCAGCCCGATCTTGCCGAGACCGACTACGGAGATCTTCATCGGAGACCCGCTTCCATGAACTTGACGAACCTTGCTTTTGCCGACGACCAGCTCTCCTCGTCGAAGAAGCGCTGCGCACGACCAGCACGTTCTACCGCGCGGTCAGGGTGCTGTGCCGCCTCGACGAGCGCATCGGCGACCTCGTCGACTGCGCCGGGGGTCACGTAGGCGACTGCGTCATCGTCGAAGTAGTTCTCGAGCACGTCGTTGCGCGAGACGATGACCGGACGCCCCATCCGGGCGTACTCGAGGACCTTGGTGGGGAGGATCCCCCGGGTGAACGTATCGAGGAGGAAGGGCGCGACACCGATGTCGGCCCGTTCGATCCAAGCGGGGATCTCGTCGACCGGCACCACGCCAGGGGTCATGTAGACCGAGTCGCCGAGCCCGAGTTCGGCGACCATGCCCTCGATCTCGGGTCGGAAGTCGCCGTCGCCGACGATGTCGAGGCACATCCCGGGCACCTGCTCACGCGCTCGTGCGAACGCCCGAACCAGCACCTCCAGCCCCAGTCGTTTGACGAGCGTGCCATGGAAAAGGACACGGGGCGCGGCAGCGGGGCGGTGGGGTTCGAGTTCGGGAAAGAGCGCCTCGTCGGGTGCGTTGACGACGACGCAGATCCGCTCCGAGCGGACGCCGCGTTCGATGAGCAGGTCGCGGTAGTGCTCGTGGACGGTGAGAACGCGGTTCGGGAAGCGCAGTGAGACCCGTTCGAGGAGACGGAGGGGTGCCGGCACCGTGCCGCGGCGACTAGCCATCACTTCGGTGGACAGATCGTGGACGTCGAGGATCACTGAGCGCCCGCTCAGTCGCGCCGCGAACGTGGAAAAGACGAGGAACTCAGGCAGCGTGTGCACATGGATGGCGTCGTACCGGCGGATCCGCCGCGTGAGATGGACGGTGGCCCAAATGGCGAAGCGCCCGTACCCGAACAGGTAGGGCAAGAGTCCGTCACCGCGCACTCGTGCGCCACGTAGGCCCACGACGCGCACCCCGTTGACGTCGTCGACCGGTGGAGCATCGGGCTCGCGCAGCGCCAGAACGGTGACATCGGCACCCGCATCGCGTAGCGCTTCGGCTTCTCGGCGGACGCGCGGGTCGGAGCGGTAGTGCGTGTATGCCACCGAGCAGAAGTGATGCGGTCGACTCCGTCCATCACGCATCGGTGGCCTCCAACACGATCCTGTCGCTGCCGGAGTCGCCGTCGGTGGCGACGGGTGTGAGCGGTTCGACCCCTGAGTGCTCCTGGGCGAGACGGTGGACGGCGCCGGCGAGCCCGACCACGAATACGGTCAGCCCGGCGAGCATCCCCTGACTGAGAATCGAGAGTCCGGCGGCGCCCACGACGAGGCCGGAGATCGTGGCGATGAGCGAGGCTGCCAGACGACGGAGCTGAGGATCTGCGGTTGCTCGGCGGGCTGCGGTGAGCGAGAGGACTGCACCACCGCCGAGCGCCACGAGCCCGGCCATGCCCAGCAACCCGGTCTCGGCAAGGGTGACCAGGTACTGGTTGTCGACGATCAGACCTTGCAGTGATCCGAGACCATCACCCAGCACGGGTGCGCTGGAGAACTGTTCGTAGGCGACCTCGCCCGACCTCAGGCGGGCCTGGTCGCTCGCTGTCGCCAGATCGGTCGTGAAGAGATTGCGGCTCGTCTCGAGCAGACCCGGTAAGAGTACGGCGAATCCGCCGAGGACCGCCAGCCCGGCGAGTGCCATGTTGCGGCGGTGACGCGGGTTCTCCATGACGAACATCGCGATGACGACGGCCGTGAGGGACAACAAGGAAGCGCGTGAGAGCGACATTGGGATCGCGACGACGAACAGCACCGCTGCCAGCGCGGAGGCCCGACGTTGGCCGCGTCGGGGCGCAGCGCCGGCGGAGTGGATCGCGAGCGGCAGAACGACCGCGCAGGCGATGCCGAACTCGATCGGGTGGCGGGCGGTTCCGGCGACCCGCGTGAGGCCCTGACGGTTGAACACGAAGCCGCGGGCACCCCCGCTTCCGAAGCCGGGCATCCGTAGGAACGTCGCTGGGTCCCACGCCGTGGTGTACTGCACGATGCCGATCGCTGCCATCGTCGCGGCGGCGTAGACGATCGCCCGCTCGACCCGGCCGAGCGCCTGGCGCGACGTCAGCCCGTCCATTGCCAGCAGCGCGGCGGCGATCGCCGCGGCTGCCCCGACCAAGCGCCGGTCGGCAGCCGAGACGACGTTCGGCGCCATCGGCGACACCATCGCGACGACATAGCCGACGAGCAACGTAAATGAGAACCCGAGCAGACCCCACCCCGCGGGGGTGGAGACGAGCGCTGTATGCGCTCCCTGAGCGAGGCCGTTGGCCCACACCAGCCCGGCGAGCATCGCCACGAGCATCGCTGCGGTGAGCGAGAAACTGCCGATCGTGTACACCGAGGGCAACACCAGCAATGCCACCGCGTAGAGCGTGAGGATGCTGTCGGCGTTCGCGCGCGCCGGCGGCTCCATCACGGGTCCGGCCGGTAGGTGCCGAGCATCGCTCGGCGCGAAGGAGGCTCCCCATCAGCGGACGCGTCGTCGGTCTCGGTGTCCGGTGTGCGTGGCTCGGCGTCATTTCCGGGAACCGGCTCGTCGTCGTCGGGTTCGTCGTCGCGTTCCTGATCGTCGGGTCCCGGCTCGTCGTCGTCGGGTTCGTCGTCGGGTTCCTGATCGTCGGGTCCTGGCTCGTCGTCGTCGGGTTCGTCGACGTCGGGTTCCTGATCGTCGGGTCCTGGCTCGTCGTCGGGTTCCTCGTCGTCGGGTTCCTGATCGTCGGGTTCGTCGTCGTCGGGTTCTGGGTCGTCGCTGGGTTCTGGGTCGTCGGGCTCGGCATGCGCTC
>CBDUYD010000047.1:0-18404 GCA_965371355.1 uncultured Ilumatobacteraceae bacterium | reverse complement strand
TCACGCACACCGCGGCCTACGACGCGTCGATGGCCGTGCGGGACATGTTCTTCCCAGGCCGCGGTCGGGCGCCCGAGCTGGTGCCGTGGTGCACGTTCACCGATCCCGAGGTCGCCCACGTCGGGCTCACCGAAGCCGAGGCGGTCGAACAGCACTCGCACGTAGAGGTTCACCGCCACGAACTCACCGACT
Source organism: uncultured Ilumatobacteraceae bacterium (assembly GCA_965371355.1). Taxonomy (GTDB): domain Bacteria; phylum Actinomycetota; class Acidimicrobiia; order Acidimicrobiales; family Ilumatobacteraceae; genus JASJHI01. Next base: position 18,212 of record CBDUYD010000047.1, on the reverse strand, counting down.
CAGATCGTGCAAGGGCCGACAGCACAACCGACGGGGAGATCGTGATCATCACCGCCCGCGACCGGATCGTCGGCGGCCATGCGATCTGTCCGCACGCGGGTGAGATCATCCACGAGATCACACTCGCGATGTACGCAGGGGTGGGGATGTTCGATCTCGCCCAGATGGTCCACGTCTATCCGACGCTGTCGACGGGCATCGGACAGCTCGCCGCGGAGGCCGGCTACCGCAAGGCGCGCCGGTGGCGGTTCCTCGCACGACTCGGAAGGGTGCGGACAGGATGGCTCCGCCGTTGACTCAACGCGCGGTCCACCCGCCGTCGACGATGATGCTCTGGCCGGTGATGAACGTGCTCGCCCGACCGGCGAGCAGGAGCAGGGCGCCGTCGAGCTCGTGCAGCTCACCCATCCGGGGGATCGGCGAGTTGGTCCGGATGAAGCGCTCGCTCCCCTCGTCGCCCTCCATCATCTCGGTCATCTCGGTCGGGAACCATCCGGGACACAGCGCGTTCACCCGCACCCCCTTGCGGGCCCACTGCAGCGCCAGCTCGCGGGTCAGGTTGACCAGCGCGCCCTTGCTCGCGCAGTAGTGCGCCTGCTTGATCGGCGCCGACCCCACGTGACCGAGCATCGAGGCGATGTTGACGATCGACCCCCCGCCGCGTTCGATGATGTGCGGCGCGCAGAGCTTCGAGAGGTGCCAGATCGCGGTGACGTTGACCTCCATCGCGAGCCGGAAACGATCGAGGCTCTCGTCCTCGATCGCCATCGCGGCGCCGATCCCGGCGTTGTTGACGAGCACGTCGATCGCGCCGAAGCGCTCGATCGTCTCGGCGACCACGCGCTCACGGTCGGACTCGTCGACGAGGTCGGCTCCGACGACCAGCGCACCCGGAAGCTCGCCGGCGAGCCGCTCGAGGCGATCGACGCGCCGCGCGACGAGCACGACATCTGCACCGACCGAGTGGAGAACCCGTGCGAACCGGTCGCCGAGTCCGGAGGAGGCGCCGGTGACGATCGCCGTCCGACCATCGAGGCGGAACATGTCGAGGGGGGCGAGTGGCATGCGGCGGACTCTACGATCCAACCGCCTCGTGAGCGCGCGAACGCGTGTCGATCGCTGCGGTCGCGTGACAACTTCGCGAAGAGCTCAACACGTCCCGCCGGGCGTGCCGATGCACGTGTATGCAGGTCGATATGGAACTTGACCACCGCACCTGGATCGCAGCGGTGAAGCTCGCCCTCGTCGCCTCGGCGGTCGCCGCCATCTTCGCGATCGGCGTGAGCACGTTCGGCGAGGTGCCGCACGCAGCGATCGTCCTTCCCGTCATCGTGGTCGCGTTCGCGGCGAGCTGGATCCGCACCGGCCGTGTCCGGGAACAACCGATCACCCCGCCGCTGCGCTCACACCATCGAGCCGTTCCGATCGCCTGACCCGCCCTGTGCCACGATCGTGGCGTGAAGGTACGGATCGGATACGGGCTGGGCACGCGCACACGACTGCACGACGAGACGTTCGGTGCGGTCGTCGATGCTCTGGAACGACTCGACTTCGACTCGCTCTGGCTCTCCGAACGAATCGGCGGCGAAGCCCCCGATCCGATCGTCGGGATGGCCTACGCCGCCGGCCGCACCACACAGCTCAAGTTCGGGATGTCGGTGCTCGTGCTCCCCGGGCGCAACCCGGTCGTGCTGGCGAAGGAGCTCGCCACCCTGGCGACGATGTCGGGCGGCCGACTGCTCCCGGCGTTCGGCCTCGGCGTCGTCGACCCGGTCGAGCAGCAGGCATTCGGCGTCGAGCGCAGTGAACGCTCAGCGCTGTTCGACGAGACGCTCGAGGTGATGAAGAAATGCTGGACGGGTGAGCCGTTCGATCACGACGGCGAGCGCTTCCACTACGAGGGTGTGCGCGTCCTGCCGCGCCCCGAACGGATGGACGTGTGGCTCGGCGGCTACGCGCCCTCGGAGCTGCGCCGCATCGGTCGGGTCGCCGACGGGTGGCTGCCGTCGTTCGTCCTCCCCGAGGATCTTGCCGCTGGCAGGGTCGAGATCGAGCGGGTCTGCGAGGAGAACGACCGCGAGATCGAAGAGGATCACTACGGCGTGCTGATCCCGTACACGTTCGGCGAGGTCCCCGACCAGCTGCTGTCGATCCTCGCCCGCCGACGGCCCGACATCGACGACGTGGGCAGGATCGTCCCGTCGTCGTGGGAGGGCCTGACCAGACTGATCGAGCAGTTCGTCGACATCGGCACTTCGAAGTTCGTCGTACTTCCCGTCGACGAACCCGGATCGGCCGAGAAGTGGATCGAGCACCTGGCGGAGGCGGCCGATGTGCTGCTCCCCCTCGAGGTCGACTGACAGGATCGACGTCAGGGACGGACGATCACGGAACCGCGAGGTCGCCGCCCGCCTGCGCACGCAATGTGTCGCGGTCGAAATCTCCGGAGGGATACTTCACGATCCGATACGAGCTCCCGAACGGCAACTGCGTGATCGCCAGCATCCGCTCACCGTTCGCGTCGAGCTCCTCGAACATCGGCTGCAATGGCAATCCCCAGTCGATCAGCACCGACCCGTCGCTCGCCGCGCGGACACTCCCGAGCGCGTTGCTCACCAGACCCGCTGACTGACGGCGCTCCCACAACATCGTCGCCGTACCCGCGTTCGTGTCGATCCGGTAGGCGACCGCCCGCGCCGCGCCAGACGTCGACGCGGTCCGGTTGTCGAACATCGTCAGCACGTCACCTCGGAGGCGGGCATCGTGCTGACGCAGCGAGCCTCCCAGCGGGTCACCGACGATCGTCAGTTGCTGCGCACCCGGCGACGTCACCGGGCCGAGGGTCCACAGGACGTCGCCGCTCGGGTGTTCGACGCGGAACACGGTGTCGAAGTGGCGTGCCGACACGATGTAGTCGCCGCTCCCGTCGTCCGCGAGATCGATCGAGTTGATGTGCACGGTGTCGACCTCGCCCCCGTTCGGCTCGGATGCATAGCGGCCGAAGCGCTGCGGGTAGGTCGACACATCCTCGGCGAAATGCTCGTTCGATCGCCAGGTCCACACGACGTCACCGTCGCCGTCGGTCTCGCGGATCACACCGTCGAGTACCGAGTCGTCAGCGTTGAACGCGGCGCCGAGGGCGGTCAAATCGACGCCCTGACGCAGCCGGTAGCTGACGAACGCCCCACCTCCGCCCGGCAGATGGACGTAATCGTGATGGTCGACGGGATACTCGATCGGAGGATCGTTCGGGTCGTCGGCGCGGAGGTCGGCGAGGAGACTGCCGTCGAAGTCGTACACGCGCCGAGACAGGTCATCTGAATCGGTGCCGAAGAACTGACCGAGCGACGTCACCGAGAAGGCACCGGCGGCCGACACCTTGGCGTCGATCAGCGGGCGGTCGGCGTGCTTGTACCAGACCGGCGCTCCGTACTCGTCGAACATCACGATGTACGGGCCCGACTGCGGGTTGTTCCCCTGACCGAACGTCGTCAGGTACCAGCCGGGTCCCGGCGCGCCCGGTCGCTCGACGAGTAGATCGGGGAAGTCGCTCGGGAGACAACGGAACCGGTGACGCTCGGACTCCGCTCCTCGCGCGAATTCGACGAGTAGCAGTTCGTCGGTCTCCATGCTCACCGCGTGCGTGCCGGGCGCGGCCACCACCCCGTCGATGCGCGCGGTGGTACCCGGGAGCGGGGCGATCTCGACATCGAACGCGGTCGCCCCCGCCCCGCACACGATCCCATAGTCGGGAGCGGTCGGCGAGTACGGCGGCCAGACCTTCCGCTGTCCGAACGACAGCCGTTCCGTCAGAGCGGACGCGGGCGCTGCCATCACACCGAAGAGATCGATGACGACATCGGTCCGCTGGTGCGCGTACACGCATACGGTCCGATCGCTCGACAGCTCGACCGGGACGAGGTTGGCGGCCGAGGTCGACGCCGGGAAGTTGAGCGACGACGAGGTGGGAAGCCCCGCAGAGCACGGGTAGATCCGCAGGTGCCCGCGCCGCTCGCCGTTGGTGGCCACGACGTTGAGCAGCACCGCCGACGCAACGCCTGCATCGGAATGGCCCGCAACCGGATCGAGTTCGCGGATCTCGCCGGCGGCGAACGGCGTGCTCCAACCACCTGTTCCGTTGCGCGAGTCGGCGAGTCGCACGCCCGCCGTCGGCCTGAGCGACGCGGTCGGCCCGAACCCCGGAGCCGGGCCGTAGTACCCGACGACGTCGACGATGAAGTGGACGTCACGATTGGACTGGACGCAGATCTGTCCCGCGGCGGCACCCGACTCTCCGAGACCCACGATCGCGGCGACCGCCCGCGCCTCGCCGGCGAGGAAGTTGAGATTCGACGCCAGAGGCGCGGCATTGCCGCACGGGAACGCCAGGAACCAGCCGCGATCGGTGGCGTCCGTGACGGTGAGGTTCACGACCGCGGCGGTCGCATCGGCGGGGATCGGACCACCGCCGACCGCCACGTTGCGGATGTGTCCGGCGGGGAGCCGAGCGCCACCGGGCGCCTCGCGCGAGTCGTGGACCCGCACGGGCTCGATCGATCCGAACCGATCCGGCCCGGGTCCCCACCATCCGGCGAGGTCGATGACGAGGTGAGACCGCTGATTCGTGTAGACGCACACCGTCCGAGCGCTGTCGAGAACGGCGACGACGAGGTTCGGTGTCGCGACACCCGGCCGTGAGTTGAGGTTGGAGGTCTCGGGACGTCCGGACGCGCAGGGGTAGACCGTGAAGAACCCTGCGATATCGGCCACCGCGGTCAGCGAGAGGGCGACCGCCGTCGCCTCGGCCGGCACCGTCGACGCGCTCATGTCGAGCCGCAGCGTGCACGACTTGCCCAGTGGCGAGGCGATGCCGCCGGTGCCGTCGCGCGTGTCGACCAGGCGCAACGGATTGATCGCCTCGTAGCTCTCGAGCGAATCGGCCGGCGCCGGCTCGGTCGCCGGGCGCTCATCGCAGAAGATGTCGGCGGTCGCCGCGGCGGATGCGGGCGCGGACCCGTCGACGGCAACATCGACCGCGACGGCGACCGGCACGATCAGCGTCGCGAGGAAGACCCCGGTTACGAGTGAGCGAACTCTCTGCATCGTCGGCGCAAGCTACCGGTGATCGAGCGTCAGCGGACCGCGGGTCACCCTCGGCGCTTCTGGATCTTCGCCCACTCGTCGCGAAGCCCCACCGTGCGGTGGAAGAGCATGGGTTCGCGAGGATCGGCGGCGAAGTAGCCGAGACGCTCGAACTGCACGACCTGCCCGGGTTCGACGTCGGCGAGCGAGGGCTCGAGCTTGCAGCCGCGGAGCACCTCGATCGAGTCGGGGTCGAGGTCGTCGAACACATCGCCCGTCGCCTCGCCGGGGATCTCGGCCGTGAACAGGCGGTCGTACAGGGCGACCGTCGCGTCGACGCCATGTTCGGCCGATACCCAGTGCATCGTCGACTTCACCTTGCGACCGTCGGGGGCACTACCGCCGCGGGTCTCGGGGTCGTAGGTGACGTGCACCTCGGTGATCTCGCCGGCGGCGTCGGTGACGTAGTCGTGCGCTGTGACGAAGTAGGCGCCCCGCAGCCGCACCTCTCGGCCCGGCGTGAGGCGGTAGTACTTCGGTGGCGGCTCGGCGCGGAAGTCGTCTTGTTCGATGTAGAGCACACCGGAGAACGGCGCGGTGCGCGTCCCGTCGGCCGGGTTCTCGGGGTTGTTGACCAGATCGACCCATTCGACCACCGGGTCGCCCGACGCGTCGGTCGGCCAGTTGGTGATGACGACCCTGAGCGGCCGCAGCACGGCCATCCGACGCTGGGCGACACGGTTGAGTTCGGTGCGCACGAACGACTCGAGCAGTTCGATCTCGTTGCGGCTGTTCGTACGCGAAACGCCGATGAACCTGCAGAACTCGCGGATCGCGGATGGCGGGTAGCCGCGTCGACGCAGTCCGCACAGCGTCGGCATCCGCGGATCGTCCCACCCGTCGACGGTGCCGTCGTCGACGAGTCGCATCAGCTTGCGTTTCGAGGTGATCGTGTGGGTTAGTTCGAGGCGGGCGAATTCGGTCTGGCGCGGCTGGTCGTAGGGCAGCGGCAGGTGCTCGAGGAAGTGGTTGTACAGAGGCCGGTGCGAGTCGAATTCGAGGCTGCACAGCGAATGGGTGACACCCTCGATCGCGTCGCTCTGACCGTGCGCCCAGTCGTAGGTCGGGTATACGTTCCACGCGTCGCCGGTGCGGTGGTGCGGGCGATCGAGAATCCGGTACATCACGGGATCGCGCATCTGCATGTTCTCGTGCTGCATGTCGATCTTCGCTCGCAGCACCTTCGACCCCTCGGCGAACTCCCCGTCGCGCATCCTGGCGAACAGGTCGAGGTTCTCCTCGATCGGCCGGTCGCGGTACGGGCTCTCGACCCCGGGCTGTCCGTAGCCACCGCGCTGCGCGGAGATCGTCGCGCCGTCCTGCTCGTCGACGTAGGCGAGACCGTCGGCGATCAACAGCTCGGCCCACTCGCAGAGCTGTGCGAAGTAGTCGCTCGTGTATAGCGGCCCGCCGTCGGGCACGAACCCGAGCCAGGCGAGATCGTCGACGATCCCCTCGACGAAGCCCGCTTCCTCGGTCGTCGGGTTGGTGTCGTCGAACCGCAGATTGCACACACCACCGAAGTCGGCGGCGATATCGAAGTTCACGGTGATCGCCTTCGCGTGGCCGATGTGCAGGTACCCGTTCGGCTCGGGGGGAAATCGCGTCCGGACCCGGCCGTCGAACGTGCCCGCCGCATTGTCGGCGATCACCACGTCGCGGACGATGTTCGCTACCGAGGACTTCTGGTCGGACTTCTCGTCGGGGGCACTCATGGCCGATCCAGTATGCCGATCGCCGGACACGAACGCAGCGCTACCGTGGCCCGACGATGACCGAACCCGCGACAGATTCCGCCAGTGGCGTCCTCGATCTGATCGGGCCGGGCACCCAGCTGATCGTGCCGCTCGCCAACGGCGAACCAACCGCGGTGCTCGACGCGATCGAGGACGCCGCTGCCGAGGGCGCGCTCGACGGCGTGCGCGTGCACCAGATGCACGTGCTCCACGATCGTCCGTACCTGCGCGGCGAGTACGGCGACTCGCTCCGTCACATCTCGTACTTCCTCTCGCATATCACGCGACCCTGCTTCGCCGCCGGCACGATCGGGCTCGTACCGTCGCACTTCTCGGAGGTCTACGCGTTGATGAGGTCGCGGGCGCCCGACCCGCTCGTGCTCTGCGCCGCGTCGCCTCCCGACCGCCACGGCTACTTCTCGCTCGGGGTCTCGGCCGACTATTCGGCGAGCTTCATCGGGCGGGCACGATTCTTCCTCGAGGCGACCGACGCGATGCCGCGCACGTTCGGCCGCAACCAGATCCACCGCTCGCAGGTCGCCGGCTGGTGCCGTAGCGATCGGAACCTGATCGAGGTGCAGCCGAGCAGGTCGGGCGACGACGACCGGCGCATCGCCGCGCTGATCGCCGAGCGGATTCCGGACGGCGCGACGATCCAGACCGGCATCGGCGCGATCCCCAACGCGATCATGGCGGCGCTCGAGGATCATCGGGATCTCGGCGTGCACACCGAGCTGCTGTCCGACGGCGTCGTCGGCCTGATCGAGCGCGGGGTCGTCAACGGGGTGCGCAAGCAGATCAACCGCACCAAGACGGTCGGGACGTTCGCCCTCGGCACCCAGCGCCTCAACGATTTCCTCCACGAGAACACCGCGATCGAACTGCACGCGGTGCGGTACGTCAACGATCCCCGGCTGATAGCCCAGGAACGCGACTTCGTCTCGATCAACGCGACACTGTCGGTCGACTTCCTCGGCCAGTGCGCCTCCGAGACGATCGGCGGCCGGTACTACTCGTCGTCCGGTGGCCAGAACGACTTCGCCCGGGGCGCGATCTACTCCAATGGCGGGCAGGGATTCGTCGTGTTGCACTCGACCACGTCGGACGGGCAATCGCGGATCGTGCCCCAACTCGCCGCCGGCGACGTCGTGACGACGCCGAAGAACACGGTCGACAAGGTGGTCACCGAGTGGGGCGTCGCCGAGCTGCGCGCTCGCACCATCGCCGAGCGCGCCGAGGCGCTGATCCGGATCGCGCATCCCGACCATCGCGACGACCTGGCTGCCGCGGCGCGGCGTCACGGCCTCGCCATCGGGTCGCTCGACTGAAACGCGCCGCCCGCGGCTACCGTCCGGACGACCAGACCCCAGGAGGACCGAGTGGATCGTCGCAACTTCCTACGCGCCGGGCTGATCGGCGCCGGAGGCGCCGTGGCCCTGCCGTCGTTCACCGGCGCCTCGGCCACGCCCGCGACCGATGGCGGCCCCTACGGCTCGATCGCCGCAATCGCACCCGACGAGAACGGCATCATTCTCCCGCCGGGATTCTCCTCCCGGGTGGTCGCGATCGCGGGTGAGCCGGTCGGTGAAACGGGCTACCCATGGCATGTCTTCCCCGACGGCGCGGCGACGTTCGACGACGGCGAAGGCGGCTGGTACCACACGGTCAACAGCGAGGTCTTCATCGCCGGAGCGGGAGGCGTGAGCGCTGTCCACTACGCCGCCGACGGCACGGTCATCGACGCCTACCCGATCCTGACCGGCAGCATCGCCAACTGCGCCGGTGGGCCGACGCCCTGGGGCACATGGCTCTCGTGCGAGGAGGACCTGGCCGGCGAGCAGGGTCTGGTCTGGGAGTGCGACCCGAGTGGGGAGCGCGACGCCGTCGTCCACCCGGCGATGGGACGATGGGCGCACGAGGCGGCCGCCGTCGATCCGGTCGACGAGCGCCTCTACCTCACCCAGGACCACCCCACCGGACTTCTGTACCGGTACACGCCGACCGCGTATCCCGACCTCTCGGCGGGACTGCTCGAGGCAGCCATCGTCGCCCCGGACAACACGGTCACGTGGGCAGTGGTTCCGCACCCCTCGGGCGCGTCGGCGCCGCCGCGCGAGCAGGTTCCGGACGCGACGTTCTTCGCAGGCGGCGAGGGCATCTGGTACCACGAGGGCTTCGTGTACTTCTGCACGAAGTTCGACCACGTCGTCCACGCGATCGACCTCCGTTCGCACGTGTACTCCGAGGTTTATCGGGCGGTGCCCGACGACGTCGAGGAGGGCACGTCACCACTGTTCGGCGTCGACAACATCACCGTCGACGACGGTACGGGTGACCTGTTCATCGCCGAGGATGGCGGGCAGATGCGCATCGTCTTGATCACCCCCGACGGCACGCTGTCGCCGTTCCTCCAGGTCGTCGGCCAAGACGACAGCGAGATCACAGGCCCCGCGTTCAACCCGCGCCGGGACCGCCTCTACTTCTCGAGCCAGCGCGGTCCGACGATCAAGACGCTCCCGGAGATCAACCCGGCGATCGAGACCGGGCCCGCGACCGGAGGGATCACCTACGAGATCTCCGGTCCGTTCCGGGGTATCGAGCAGGCCGCAACGACCACGACGACAGCGGCTCCCACGACGACCGCCGCGCCGACGACCGATCCACCCCCCACCGAACCGCCGGCCACAGAGCCGCCCCCGACAGATCCGCCCGCGACGAGCATCCAGTCGCCGACCACCACCCTCGCCCAGGTCGCGGCATCCGACGACGATGACGACGACGGCGGCGACGGCGGTGACGGCGGTGACGGAAACGGTGTGGTCGTCGGCATCGGAATCGGTGTGGCCGCGGTGGCGGCGGCCGGTGGTGCGCTGCTCTACTTCCGCAACCGGGGCTCAGCCGACGACGCGGGTGGCGGCGGCGGTTCCGCCGACGGCGACGCCACGACCTGACACCCGGCCGCGAACTCGTCGGTAGACTCCGAACGTGGCGATCACTGGGGAACACCACCCCGCGTTCGAGGAATACTGCGAATGCATCTACGAACTCGACGAGGATGACGTCGACGTCATCCAGGCGCGCATCGCCGAACGGCTCCAGGTGAGCAGACCGGCGGTCAGCGAGATGATGAAGCGCCTCGAGGCCGAGGGACTCATCACGTCCGACGACGGCATCCGGCTGTCCGAGGTGGGACAGGAGCTGGCGATACAGGTCGTGCGCCGACACCGGCTCGCCGAGCGGTTCCTCACCGACATCTTGAAGCTGTCGTGGGCCGAGGCGCATCACGAGGCCGGCCGCTGGGAACACGTGATCAGCGACTCGGTCGAGCGTGCGCTGGTCAACCTTCTCGGCGACCCGACGACATGCCCGCACGGCAACCCGATACCGGGTACGAACTACGAGGCACCCGAGGCCGAGCCGCTGGCGGAGATCACCGTCGGTGGCACGTTCATCGTCCGACGGATCACAGAGGAGCTCGAGTTCGCGCCGGGTCTGCTCGAGTTCCTCGAAGGTTCGGCGATCCTGCCGGGCAATAGTGGTGTGGTCACCGCGATGTCACCCGACGGCACGGTCACGATCGTGATCGACGGGCACCACATCGGTGTCGGCGCGTTCGCGAGCGAACGGATCCTCGTCAGCTCCTGACGGGTTGATCGGTCAGGCGTGGGCGAGCGCCGAGTTGTCGGCTGCGCGCCGAGCCACGACGTGCAGCATCTTGGCGGCGATCTGCGGGGCGTCGAGCACCGTCGACAGGCCGCGCCCGTCGACGTGCAGCACCCGCGCCTGGGTGGCGACGGTAACGGTGGCATTGCGCTCGTCGCCGGTCAGCAGGGCCATCTCGCCGACGAACTCGCCGGGCCCGATCTCGGCGACGTGCGCGCCATCGCGGGTGACCTCGAGGGTGCCGCTGACGACGACGAACATGTCGCGACCGCGGGATCCCTCGGCGATCAGTCGACGTCCCGGTGGGAGATCGAGTTCGGTGACCGCCCGGCCGAGTGTTTCGAGTTCGGCGCGATCAAGGTCTTCGAACAGCGGTGCGTTCCGCAGGTGGTCGTAGTGGAAATGGTGGTAGTGGTGGTTTCGTAGCATCTCAGAACTCCTCGGACACCTCCATGTTACCGTCTGGTAACAACGTTGATCGCGGGGCGAGTGTGCCGTCCGGCACTCAGAGAAAGCCGGCGAAGTCGGCCTCGAGGTCGATCGACACACCGAGTTCACGTCCGATCTCCCACAGGTCGTCGAGCGCGTCGACACCGTCGAGTGCACGCACTGCACGCCGGGCCGTCGCGTCGTCGATCCCGCGCGCCACGAGCGCCTCGTCGCGCAGGTCCGCGTCGTAGCGGAGATACGTGAACAAGCCCGATCCACCAGCCGGTCGGGCCCGGATCCGATCGCCGATCTCGGCGTCGAGCGGTGGCCCGGCCCGACACGCACCGACCGTGCGGCACATCAGGTCCTGGCCGAACGCGGCGCCGTTCATGAAAACGCTCGGCAGATTCTTGGCGTTGAACAGAGCGTGGACGTCGCGGGCCCGCAGCGCTGAATGCTCGGCCGCCGCCGATCCCGTGCCGATCGACGTCAACAGCAGTTCATCGACGCCGGTCGACCAGCCCAGTCCGTACTCGGGCAGCGTCGCCATCGCGAACAGGATGAACGCAGGGTTGTTGAACGGTGTGATGCCACCGTCCTGGAACGTCACGATCCGATCACCGACAACGATCTCCTGGGGCGCGAAGTACAGCGGCGCGGCCGTGCTGCCGCGCACGACCTCGGTGAGAACGAAATCGAGATTGCGGTCGCTCGGCGTCGCGCCGTAGCGGTCGGCGCGGTTGTACTTCGCCCCGGTGCAGTTGCTCAGCGGCCACGGCGAGTCGGTCGAGGTGTTGTGCAGCACGACGAGGAGGAGCGATTCGAAGTCGGGGTCCCCGAGCGTGCGCCCGTCGCCGAGTATCTCGTTGAGGTGCTTCGTCAGCGGCCGATCGCGGTAGAGCGACCGCAGCCGGCGGGTGAGGAACCGCTTCCGGAAGATCTTCCCCGCCAGCCGCCGGTAGTGCTGTTCGAGTTCGTCGACGGGCATCCCCAGCGCCAGTCCGGTGGCGATGATCGCGCCGGTGCTCGTGCCCCCGATGTAGTCGAAGTAGTCGGACAGCACGAGTGAACGATCGCCCGCGCTGGAGCGGAGCTTCCCTTCGATCTCGCGGAGCACGCCGAGACTCAGCATGCCGCGGATCCCTCCGCCGTCGAGCGCGAGGAGCCGCTTCGGACCGGGCGACGTCTGCTTCGACTCGTACCGCCGGGCGGTCGGGTCGATGATGCGGAAGCGATCAGGACTGTTCGGCGCGCACCGACCCAGCACGTCCGCCGTTCCCCCGGGGCCGTCACCAGATCGCCCGTCCCAAACGCCGAGGACGTGGGGCGCACCGCTCGCCATCGCATTCGCGAGTTCGATCATCCGCGAGTTGTTGAGGGTGAACACGCCCTCCGCGCCGGCGCGCCTGCCGAAGTCGTGCGGCGGGCGCACCTCGCTGCGTTCGAGCACTGCACGGAGCCGATCGACCCAGCTCCGATCGTCCGGTAGCTCGACCGACGCAGCGATGAACTCATCGAGCGGGAGCGGCAGGCAGACGATCACCGATGCCCCGCGATCGAGCGCCGCCTCGGCGGCCAGGATGTCGGCGCCACGGGCACCGCCACAGACGAGCGTCGTCGACGCGTCGACGCCCCAGTCATCGAAGATGTCTCCGATCGCGGCCGCGACCCGCGGCACCTCGCCCGACGTGAACCGCGGGCGCGCCCTGTCGGGTGTGTCGATCATGTGGCCCGACGCGATGACCACCGCCGGTGGGGTCATCCGGTGTCCGTCATCGGTGTCTGCTCGGGCTCCAAGGTGATGCTGGGGTCTTGTGATTGGCGCCAGATCACACCGCCGTCGGGACGCACGATCTCGATGACACCGCGGCCGTCGTCGTCACCGATCCGGAGGAACGCGCCGGGGTTCCCGTGCGTGCTCGCGTGCCACAGCGCGTCGCTGGCGTCGTGGTCGTCCTTCGACGGGTAGACGACGAAGTTGCCGTCGCTCTGCATCTCGGCGACCGACCCGGCAACGATGCGCCCACCCGGTCGCCACCAGACCTCGCCTTCGGTGTGCGCGATCAGCTCGCCGTTCTCGGTCATCTCGAGGACGTGACGCAGATCGGGCGTCTCGATCTGCTCGCCCGAGTCGAGACGGCTCCGCGACCGCAGTTGATCGGTCGGTCCGTCGTCGCCACTCGACAGCACGAGCACCAACCCGACGCCGACGAGTGCGAGCAGCAACACGAGCACCGCGCCGATCACGACGCGACGATCGCCGGAGCGCCGTTGCGCGGGCGGTGACACGACCGGTGGTGCAGGGGCGTCGGCCGAGGGAGCCGGAGCCGGAGTCGGTGGAGGCGCGGGGTCCGCCGGAGCGCGAACCTGGGGCGGCGCCGCAGGAGCCGGAGCCGGTGGCGGCTCGACGTCATCGGGCGGTGGCACCGGTGGCGGTGCGACGTAGTCGTTGGATACATGCGCACCGGCCGGGGCGGCATCGCCCGGTACAGGTGCGACGTCGTCGGGCGGTGCCTCGGCTTCGGAAGCCCCCGCGGCGGCGACCAGCCCGGTGAGGCTGCTCTCTGCGCCATGGTCGACACGCCCGGCATCGTCCCGTCCGTCGTCGCGCGTGGCATCGCCGAGGATCGCCCGTCGCAGCTCGGCGGAACTGTCGTCGAGTTCCTTCGCCCGGGCGACCGCCTCGCCGGCGAATGCGTGGTCGTCGTCGGTCAGATCGTCGACCGCGACCTCGGTCGGCACCAGCCGGTCGTCGATCAGCCGCTCGATCGCGGCATCGAAGTAGTCCGGCACCACCTGGATTCCGTTCGACCCCCGGAGCGCCCCGGCGGCCTCGGTCGGCAGGAACTCGTCGGCCTCGTCGAAGTGGAACGGGGCGACGATCATCGGCACGATCACCCGTTCGGTGTCGACCGCGTGGTCGATCTCCCGGCACAGCCAGTCGCCCTCGTTGACGCAACGCTCGAGCGACCCCTTTGTGAGCACCAGGACGAAGTACGGCCGGCCGGCGATCTGGTTGAGGATCTTCAGATCGAACGTTCCCGCACCGCGCAGGCTCTCGAGATCGAGGAAGACGTCGACGCCGCGCTCGTCGAGCGCCTCCCACACCAGCTTGGCCCACGCGTAGCCCGACTCCCGCCGGTACGAGATGAACGCGTTGTTCGTGGCGACCATCGACAACCCCTCGTCTGCCTCCCGACGATCGTAGACCCGCTCGCTTCCCTGCATCGTCCGACCGGTCGACGAAGCGCCGATCGACCAAGATGGCGGGATGGGGCGTGCCGACGATCCCGACCTTCCGCTGAAGTTCCACCCGCTCTCGAACTCCGAGTACGCGCCCCTCCCGAGATCACCGCTGATCGCCGAGACCGTGCGCCGCACCCTCCGGCTCGCCGAGCGCAACGCCTGGCGGACGGGACTCGACCGGCGGACCTTCCTCAGGCGGGCGACCGGAACCGCGGCCACACTCGTCACGCTCGCCGCGTGCAACGACGAACAGCGAGCCGCAATGTCGTCATCGACATCCTCGACATCCTCGACATCGTCGAGCAGCACTCCCGTCGGAACCGGTGGAACGTTCGATCTTCCACCCGAGTCGACAATCGACGACGAGGTGGCCACCAGCGTGCTCACGGCGCGCGAGGGCGATCTGGTCGTCGACGTCCAGACGCACTTACTCGATCTCCCGATGGGAACGACCACCGGATTCGGGGCGCGCTTCCCGCAGGCGGCCTGCGGCGGCGACCTCTCGGAGTGCTTCGGAAGCGACGCGTGGCTCTCGCTCGTGCTGGGTGCCAGCGACACGACCGTCGCCGTGCTGTCCGCGATCCCGGTCGTGGCCGATCCCGATCCGCTCAGTGCCGCGGTGATGGAGCGGGCCCGGCGACAGGCCGAGGTGCTGGGATGTCTCGACCGGGTGCTGATCCAGGGTCACGCCACTCCGACCACCGGATCGCTCGGCGCGGCGCTCGACGCGATGAGCGCGGCGGCCGGCGCGTTCGACATCGCGGCGTGGAAGACCTACACGCACGAGGGGCCGGCGTGGCGTCTCGACGACGATGTCGGCACGGCGTTCTGCGATCACGTCCGATCGCTCGGCGACACGATCATCTGCGTGCACAAGGGACTCGGTCCGCCGACGGCCTCACCCGCCGACGTCGGGCCCGCGGCCGCGCGACATCCCGATCTGGCATTCTGCGTGTACCACTCCGGCTTCGAGGTGACCGTGACCGAGGGCGTCTACCCGGGCCTGGTCGCCGGCGAGCAGGCGGGTGGGGTCGACCGATTGATCGCCTCGACCGAGCGAGCGGGCATCGGGCCCGGAGCGAACGTGTACGCGGAACTGGGATCGACCTGGTGGAATCTCATCCAGCGGCCCGACGAGGCGGCGCACGTGCTCGGCAAACTGCTCGTCGCGTTCGGACCGGACAACATCCTGTGGGGCACCGATTCGATCTGGTACGGCTCGCCGCAGGGCCAGATCGATGCCTTCCGCGCGTTCCAGATCACTCCCGAGTTCCAGGAGCGGTACGGCTACCCGGAACTCACCGCGGACGTGAAGGCGAAGATCCTCGGTCTCAACGCAGCCCGCCTCTACGGGATCGATCCGGCCCTGACCCGCTGCCAGCCGACGCCGGACGAGCGCGCGGCCATGCGGGCGGACCTCGACGCCTCCGGCTGGCACGGGCCCACGACGAGACGGGAGGCGTTCAGGACGTTCGCCTCGGAGCACCCCTGGTTCGGGCGGTGACGGTTCAGGCGATGACGGGCACCGACTCCATCGCCTCGGCGATCGCCGAGTCCGGGAGGTCGTAGTCGACCATCTCCCCGGACATGTACGTCTCGTACGCCGCGAGATCGAGATGTCCGTGGCCGCACATCGCGGTGAGGATGACCTTCTCCTCACCCGACTCCTTGCACTCGAGCGCCTCGCGGATCGCGGCGGCGATCGCATGCGTCGGCTCGGGCGCGGGAACGATCCCCTCGGTGCGTGCGAACTGGAGGGCCGCGGCGAAGCACTCGCGCTGGGGGATCGAGATCGCCTCGACGTAGTCCTCCTCGTAGAGGTGCGAGACGAGCGGGCTCATGCCGTGGTAGCGGAGTCCGCCCGCGTGGATCGGCTCGGGGATGAACGTGTGCCCCAGTGTGTGCATCTTCATCAGCGGTGTCATCCCCGCCGTGTCGCCGAAGTCGTAGCGGTACTCGCCCTTGGTGAGGGTCGGACACGCAGCCGGCTCGACGCACCGGATCGTCGGCGACATCCTCCCGGCGAGTTTCTCGCGCAGGAAGGGGAACGCGAGCCCGCCGAAGTTGGAGCCACCGCCGGTGCAGCCCACGAGCACGTCGGGCACCTCGTCGACCTTCGCCAGCTGCAAGAGGGCCTCCTCGCCGATGATCGTCTGGTGCAACAACACGTGGTTGAGCACCGACCCGAGCGAGTAGCGGACCTCGGGATCGGCGACGCAGGCCGAGACCGCCTCGGAGATGGCGATACCGAGCGAGCCGGGATGATCGGGATTCTCCGCCAGCAACTCGCGGCCGAACTCTGTGACCTCCGAAGGGCTCGAGTGCACGGTCGCACCCCAGATCTCCATCATCGTGCGCCGGTACGGCTTCTGCCGGTACGAGGCCGCCACCTGCCAGACCTCGCACTCCATGTCGTACTGCGCCGTCGCGAACGCGAGCGCGCTGCCCCATTGCCCGGCACCGGTTTCGGTCGTCAGCTTCCGGATGCCCTCGCGGTGGTTGTAGTACGCCTGGGGCACCGAGGTGTTCGGCTTGTGCGAGCCGGCAGGGCTGACACCTTCGTACTTGTAGTAGATGCGCGCCGGAGTGTCGAGCAGTTGCTCGAGGCGACGCGCCCGGAACAGCGGGCTCGGCCGCCAGAGTCGGTACACGTCGAGCACCTCGCCGGGGATGTCGATGTAGCGCTCGGCGGTCATCTCCTGCTCGATGAGCGCCATCGGGAACAGCGGTGCGAAGTCGTCGGGTCCCGCCGGCTCGAGCGTGCCGGGATGCAACGGCGGCGGAGGAACAGTCGGCAGGTCGGCGATGACGTTGTACCACTGCGTCGGCATCTCGGATTCGTCGAGGTGGATCTGGTGCGGCATGTCGGCGGTCATGGCCCAACCGTAGGTGATGGTCGGCTGTTCGCCGTCTCCCGGCAGGTCTCGGCGTCGATCCGGTCGGAAATCGAACGGTGTGACGTCGAGAGTGACACCGGCAGGCCTCGCACGACCTCGATCGGCCCGACCTGGTTCTTTGTAGGGTGCGGGTGATGGATGCGGAGGCGATTCACGCGCGGTATCGGGCCGAGCGCGACGAGCGCCTCCGTCGCGATGGCAACGATCGGTACGTCGAGGTGACCGGCGGGTTCGCCGGGTTCGAGTTCCGCACGCGGTGAGCACCACCGGTGCGCCGATCGGATTCGATCCGACGCTCGTCGAACCGTGGCTCGCCGCACACGCCGGGGTCGAGCCGCCGTGCAGATGGACACGGCTCGAGGGCGGGCACTCCAACCTCACGTACCAGCTCACCGATGCGGTCGGTCGCGACTTCGTGATCCGGCGTCCGCCCGAGGGTCCGCTGCTGCCCAAAGCGCACGACATGTTCCGCGAGTACCGGATCATCGAGGCGCTGCATCCCGTCGGCGTGCCCGTCGCCCGGCCGGTCGCCTACTGCGACGACAGCGAGGTCTGCGAACGCCATTTCTACGTGATGGGCAAGGTTTCCGGCCAGGCCCTCTACTCCGGAGAGGACGCCGCGGCGCGGCTCGGCATGGCAGCCAGGGCACGGGTCGGCGAGTCGTTCATCGGCGTGCTCGCCCAGATCCACTCGGTCGAACCCGGCGACGTGGGCCTCGACGACCTCGGCCGCCACGACGGCTACGTCGCGCGCCAACTCACGACGTGGTACGGCTCGTGGGTCGCGTCCGCCGACGATGCCGGATACGACGACCCCCGTGTGCACGAACTGCGCGACGCGCTGATGGCGACGATCCCCGCGCAGGGCCCCGCCAGGGTCGTGCACGGCGACTACGGCGTCCACAACACGATGGTCGGCGACGACGGCGAGATCGTCGCCGTCCTCGACTGGGAGATCGCCACGCTCGGCGACCCGCTAGCCGACCTCGCGTACGCGCTCAACGCCTGGACCGAGCCAGACGACGTCATCGAGGGCACCGATCCGCCGACCGCGCTCGCGGGCTTCGCCTCACGGGCCGACCTGATCGGCTACTACGAG
>CBDUYD010000046.1:0-18747 GCA_965371355.1 uncultured Ilumatobacteraceae bacterium | reverse complement strand
CCCCTCGACCGTTTCGTCGGTGCCGTCATCTACGCCGTCGCCGTCATCCCCGCCGTCATCCCCGCCGCCACCCCCGCACCCGGCGAGGAGCCCGAGCGACACCGCGGCGAGGACGAACATCGGGGAGTTCTTCCTCGCACGGGACACTCTCGAACGGGACATGCGCGAACGGTACTGCTCGCCCCGGTCGGGTCCGCGCTCCGCTGGGAGCCCGAGCGCGGCCGCCCGTCATACTCGCGAGATGGTCGACCATGTAGTGGGCAAACGACGGGGTCGCCCACCGGCGAGCGATTCCGCCGACACGCTCCGAGCGATCCTCGACAACGCCCGCCGGTTGTTCGCCACCGGCGGCTACGCAGCGGTCACCAACAAGGACCTCGCCGAGGCGGCGGGCCTCACCACGGGCGCGCTTTACCACTACGTCGACTCGAAGCTCGACCTCTACGTGATGGTCGACGTCGACTCGCAGACGTTCATCTACGACCGGTTCCGCGAGGTGGTCGCGGGGCACACGACGTTCCTCGGCATGTTCGATGGTGTGCTCGACGCGGCGGCCGGGATGCACGAGGAGGATCCTTCCCTCACGCGGTTCGTCGGAACCGTCCGCGCCGACATCCGGCACCACCCCGAGATAGCGGAACTGCTCGCACCGCAGGCCCGCGAGCGCGAGGAGTTCTTCTTCGGCCTGGTCGAAGTGGGGATCGCGACCGGTGAGATCCGCGCGGAGGATCGCGAACTCGTCACCGAGTTCATCCGGGTCGTGCTGACGGGACTGACGATGGTCAACACTTCGTCGCGACGCTTCCGGCGTTCGATCGAGTCGATCAAGACGGTGATCCGCGGCCAACTCATCGATACCGCCCCGTCGGGTGAGCGCGTCCGCTGAGCGCTGCGGGCTGAGCGCGGCCTGGAACGGGTCAGTACGACCTGGGTAGCCCGAGCACGTTGTGGGCGATGTAGTTGCACGTCATCTCCTGGCTCACCGGCGCAAGCCGTTGCAGCCGGGCCTCTCGCCAGTAGCGACCGACGTGGTACTCGTCGGCGTATCCGAGCCCTCCGTGGGTCTGCAGCGCCTGATCGGCGGCGAAGTAGCTGGCCTCCGCGGCGAGATACTTCGCCGTATTGGCCTGCTCGCCGCACTCGAGCCCGTTGTCGTACCGCCACGCGGCGAGCATCGCCAGGTTCTTGGCCGCGGCGAGTTGCATGTGGGCCTGTGCCAACGGGTGTGAGATCGCCTGGTTGGCGCCGATCGGACGACCGAACACCTCGCGCTCGATCGCGTAGTTCGTCGCCCTCCGGATCGCCGCTTCGCCGAGGCCGCACGCCATCGACGACAGCAGTATGCGCTCTGGATTGAGCCCGTGGAGCAGTTGTCGGAATCCCCGGCCACGGTCGCCGACCAGACGCCAGCCCTCGACCGGCAGGTCGTCGTAGGCGACTTCGCACGACGCGACGGCGTTGCGGCCGATCTTGGGGATCGGGGCGATGTCGACGTACTCAGGATCGAGGTCGACCAGGAACAGTGAGAGGCCCTCGAAATTGCCCGGCTCACCGTCGGTGCGGGCGAGCAACAGACAGACCTCCGACTCGAGTGCCTTGGTGGTCCAGATCTTGCGCCCGCTGATGATCCAGCCGCCCATGCCGTCCTCGGTCGCGCGGGTGGCGACGCGGCTCGTGTCGGTGCCGGCATCGGGCTCGGTGACGCCGAAAGCGACGTGCAGCTCGCCGGCCGCCGCCCGCGGGAGGAAGGCGTCCTTCAGCTCGTCGCTTCCGAACTTGACGACGGGATTGAGCCCGAACATCGTGAGGTGGATCGCGCTCGAGCCGTTCATCGCGGCGCCGGAGGCGGCGACGCGATTGAGCACCAGCGCGGCTTCTGTGATCCCGCGCCCTCCGCCGCCGTATTGCTCCGGGATGGCGATGCCGATCCAGCCACCTGCGGCCATCTCGTCGTAGAACTCCCACGGGAAGCGGTGTTCCTCGTCGCACGCCGCCCAGTAGGAGTCGTCGAACTGCGCGCAACGCTGGTCGACCGCGTCGACGATCGCTTCGTGGTCGGGGTTCGATGAGAAGTCCATGGCCAGATCCCTCATCCTGTCACGGTCGCCGCATAGCACAGAAGCCGGGAAATCGCGGGGATCGGGCCATTGGGGAACGACAAATGGGCCGCTAGCATGGCACGCCGGTCTGTTCGCAGGCCGCGGTGACCACAGCTCGGGCGAGCCGGGTCGTGATCGCCGTTCATGTCCGCGCCGAGAGCCCACCCGGGCTGTCGATGTCCATCACGGTTTGGAGAAACCCCTGCCGAAGCCCAAGGAAGATGCGATCGTCCTCGAAGGGACGATCAAGGAATCACTTCCGAACGCCATGTTCAAGGTCGAGCTCGACAACGGCCACGAGGTACTGGCGCACATCTCCGGAAAGATGCGGATGCACTACATCCGTATTCTCCCCGGCGACAAGGTGCAGGTGGAACTCACACCATACGACCTCAGCCGAGGTCGCATCACCTACCGATACAAGTAAGACGGCACGAGTAGAGAGCAACCATGAAAGTACGACCGAGCGTCAAGCCGATGTGCGACAACTGCAAAGTGATCCGTCGTCACCGTCGGGTCATGGTCATCTGCACGAACCCCCGCCACAAGCAGCGACAGGGCTGAGGAGCAACACAACATGGCACGCATCGCCGGCGTCGACATCCCCCGCGAGAAGCGGTTGGACGTGTCGCTCACGTACATCTTCGGGATCGGTCTGCCGACCTCCCAGAAGATCTCCAGCGACCTCGAGATCGATCCCGACACCAAGGTGTCGAACCTCACCGAGGACGAGGTCAACAGGATCCGGTCGTACATCGACCAGAACCTGAGGATCGAAGGTGACCTGCGCCGAGATGTGCAGGCCGACATCAAGCGCAAGGTCGAGATCGGATGCCTCCAGGGTGTCCGTCACCGCAAGGGCCTGCCCGTGCGCGGGCAGCGCACCCACACCAACGCCCGCACCCGCAAGGGCGCCAAGCGCACCGTCGCCAACAAGAAGAAGGCTGTGAGGAAGTAATGGCCCAGCAGAGTGCAGGGCGTCGGCCCCGCAAACGTGATCGCAAGAACGTCAGCTCCGGCGTCGTCCATATCAAGAGTTCGTTCAACAACACGATCGTCTCGATCACCGATCACGAGGGCAACGTCATCGCCTGGGCGTCGTCCGGCGCCGTCGGCTACAAGGGCAGCCGCAAGAGCACGCCCTTCGCCGCCCAGCTCGCCGCCGAGAAGGCCGGCCGCGCGGCGATCGAGCACGGCATGCGCCGCGCCGAGATCGAGGTGAAGGGCCCGGGTTCGGGTCGTGACACCGCCGTACGTTCCATCCAGAACACGGGGATCGAGGTCGTCTCGATCAAGGACGTGACCCCGGTTCCCTTCAACGGCTGCCGCCAGCCCAAGCGCCGGCGCGGCTGAGAGAGGTCGTCTGAGTCATGGCCCGCTACACCGGACCCAAGGTGCGCATCTCGCGCCGCCTGAGCACCAACATCTTCGAGAACGAAAAGGGCCGCAGGGCGCTCGAGCGTCGCCCGTTCCCGCCGGGCCAACACGGTCGCACCCGGCGCCGCAACTCCGGAAGCGAGTACCTCGCCCAGATGCAGGAGAAGCAGAAGGCGAAGTACATCTACGGGGTGCTCGAGAGGCAGTTCCGCAAGACCTACGACGAGGCGATCCGTCAGCAGGGCCCGACCGGCGAGATCCTGCTCCGCATGCTCGAACAGCGCCTCGACAACGTCGTGTTCCGTGCCGGCTGGGCGTCGACCCGACCACAGGCCCGCCAGTTCGTCAACCACGGCCTGGTCCAGGTCGACGGCAAGCGCGTCGACATTCCGAGCTTCCGCTGCAAGAAGGGTGCGGTCATCTCACTGTCGCCCAAGGCGCGCAACATGATCGTCATCCAGCACAACATCGACGTGCTCGACCGGCCGCTCGTCGGCTGGCTCGAGTCGGGCGACGCGGGCAAGGAAGTCACCGTCCGCAGCCTCCCCGAACGCGAGCACATCGACGTTCCCGTCCGCGAGTCGCTCATCGTCGAGCTCTACTCGAAGTAGTCCCGTTCACCGGACGGCGCGGTCGACGCGACGCCCCCCTCTCCACCACGCAGTACACCTCGAAAGATCGTTGAAAGGTTCCGGCACCAATGCTCGTCATGCAGCGCCCCACCATCGAAGCCCTCGGTGAGGAGTCAGACAATCGCCAGCGGTTCGCGGTCGGTCCGCTCGACCGCGGCTTCGGCCACACGCTCGGCAACTCGCTCCGTCGCACCCTGCTGTCGTCGATCCCCGGCGCGGCGATCTCGACCGTCAGATTCGACGCTTCGCTGCACGAGTTCGACACGATCGCCGGTGTCACCGAAGACGTCACCGACATGATCCTCAACCTGAAGGATGTCGTACTCACATCGGTGTCCGAGGAGCCGGTCACGCTGCGGCTCGACGCCCGGGGCGCGGGCGAGGTCACCGCCGGTGACATCGAACTGCCCGCCGATGTCGAGGTGCTCAACGGTGGCCTCCACCTCGCCACCCTCAACACCAAGGGTCACCTCGCCATCGATCTCACGGTCGAGCAGGGGTGTGGATACCTGTCGAGCAACCGCGAGGACGAGAACCGCACGATCGGCATCATTCCGATCGATGCGATCTTCAGCCCGGTGCGCCGGGTCTCCTTCGAGGTCGAGCCGACGCGCGTCGAGCAGTCGACCAACTACGACCGCCTCGTCATCGAAGTCGCGACCGACGGTTCGATCACGCCGGCCGATGCCCTCGCCTCCGCCGGCGCGACCCTGCGTTCGCTCGTCGACCTCGTCGCCACGATGTCCGACGAGCCCCAAGGCCTCGAGCTCGGCGAGATCGTCGACGCAACCGTCAGCTCCCCCGACCTCGACCTCCCGATCGAGGACCTCGACCTCTCGGAGCGTCCGAACAACTGCCTCAAGCGGGCGCAGGTCAACACGGTGGGCGAGCTGCTCACCAAGAACGAGGACGACCTGCTGAACATCACCAACTTCGGGCAGAAGAGCCTCGACGAGGTGAAGGCCAAGCTCGACGAGCGGGGACTCACGCTCCGCGGCTGAGCGCCGCTCACGAAGATCGATTTCAAGAAGGACGACCAAACGATGCCAACCCCACGTCGCTCCCGCAGTTTCGGCAGCTCCGCCGCCCACCAGCGGCTGATGATGGCCAACCTCGCCGCGTCGCTGTTCGCCGCCGAGGCGATCGACACGACCGAGGCGAAGGCGAAGGCGCTGCGCCCGATCGCCGAGAAGCTGATCACGAAGGCCAAGAAGGCCCAGGAGGAGGGACCGATGCAGGTGCACCGGATCCGCCAGATCCAGGGCTACCTCGGCGACCGTGAGATGACCTACAAGCTCGTGCACGACGTCGCCCCGCGCTATGTCGAGCGCAACGGTGGGTACACGCGCATCCTCAAGCTGGGCACGCGCCACGGCGACAGCGCCAAGATGGCCCGCATCGAACTCGTCTGACTTCGATGGCGGAGGAGGCACTCCGCAACGTCCGACTACTCGTCGCGTACGACGGCACCGACTTCCACGGGTTCGCCGCGTCGCCGGGCGTCCCGACCGTGATGGGAGCGCTGTCGGCCGAGGTCGCACGGATCGTCCGAGGCCCCGTCGAACTGGTCGGCGCAGGGCGAACCGACGCAGGGGTTCACGCCTGGGGCCAGGTCGTGAGCGGGCCGATCCCTCGAGCCACCGATCTCGGTCGGTTGGCGCACAGCCTCAACCGTCTCTGCGGCCCCGCGATCGCGGTGCGCGAGGCGAATTGGGCCGATCCCGGCTTCTCGGCGCGTTTCTCGGCGACCGCCCGCACCTATCGCTACCGGATCTGGAACGATCCGGCGCCGAACCCCCTCGCCGCGCGCCACTCGTGGCACGTAGCCGCTCCGCTCGACGTCGCCGCGATGAACGCCGCCGCCACAGCCCTGCTCGGCGATCACGACTTCGGTTCGTTCTGCCGCCGCCCGAAGGTCGGTGACGATCGGCCGGAGCCGAGCATGGTCCGGCGGTTGATCTCGGCGCGATGGGAATCCGGCGACGGGTCGACCGGCCCGGACCCGACGCTCGAGTTCCAGATCACCGCGAGCGCGTTCTGCCACCAGATGGTGCGCAGCATCGTCGGCACGCTCGTCGATGTCGGTCTGGGTCGGCGGTCGCTCGATTCGATCGGTGAGATCCTCGAGGCGAGGGATCGCCGAGCCGCCGGCCAGGTCGCACCGCCGACCGGCCTGATCCTCTGGCACGTCGATTACACCGGCGAACGTTGGGACGCCTGACCGCTCGCAAGCGGTGGCGATCGCCGAGCTACATCGTCGGTGTCGGGGACCGACCCGTCGAGTGTTGCGCGTCCGGCACGAGCCTCGGGAGCATGTCGAACACCTCTGCGCCGGGCACCGCCGGTGAGAACAACCAGCCCTGGAAGGCCTTGCAGCCGAGTTGGGCGAGACGTTTCGCCTGGTAGGGCTGCTCGACGCCCTCGGCAACGCACTCCAACCGAAGGCTCTCGCTGAGGCCGATGATCGCGGTGGTGAGGTTGGTGGCCGCCGGATCGATGTCGATGCCGGCCACGAAACGCTGGTCGATCTTCACCCCGTCGATGGGGAGCTCGAGCAGGTGGGCGAGACTCGAGTAGCCGGTGCCGAAGTCGTCGATCGACACGCGCGTGCCCGCGACGCGGATCTGCTGCATGTTTGCCAGCGCCGCCGGACCCGGTGCGAGCAGGTCGTTCTCGGTGACCTCGACGACGATCTGGGAGGGATCGGCGCCGGCGGCGAGGCAGCGTTTGAGGAACGAGCCGCCGAACGCCGGCTGGGCGATGACCTTCGGATCGACGTTGACGTGGACCTTGACGTGGGGGTGACCGGCCGCAGCGAGTTCGCGGGCGAAGTCGAGCGACAACTCGAGCACCTGGTCGTCGACCGCCTCGGCGAGGCCGGCGAGCTGGGCGAGGGGAAGGATGTCGCGAACCCCGAGTGTGTCGAGATGCGGCCGCTGCCAGCGTACGAGTGCCTCGACCGCGAGGACGGTCCCGCCCGCGTCGACGATCGGCTGGAAGTAGGGCTGGATCGCACCGTCGGCGAGCGCCCCGCGGAGTTGGTCGAGCTGCCGCCGACGTTCGTCGATCGCCTTGTGTGAGATGCCCCGCTTGTCGGTCTCGCTGTGCCGCTTGATCGCCGTCAGTTCGTTGCTCACGTTGACCAACAACGCGTCGAGCTCGGAAGGTCGGGGTTCGAACGCGGTTGCCGTGCGGATGCTGACGTTCACCTCGTGCACACCGACGCTTATCGGGAGCGCGAGGTCACGTTCGACGCGTTCGCGGAGCGCTTCGAGCACCTCCTCCTGGTCGGAGCGGAGGGCGACGACGAACTCGTCGGCACCGAACCGGGCCGTGACGAGGTCGGTCCACCGGATCTGATCGATGCGCGTCGCGATCTCGGCCAACACAGCGTCGCCGGTCGGTTCGCCGTACAGCTCGTTCACCGATCTGAACTTGACGATGTCGATCAGCAGGATCCCGAGGCCGCTGCCGGGCGCGATCAGGTCGCGGGCCTGCTGCATGAAGCCGTCGCGGTTGAGGAGACCGGTGCGGCTGTCGTGGTGGGCGAGGAAATCGATGCGGTTGCGGGCGTCGAGCAGGGCGGCCGAGACCTGGGCATTGACGACGAACGAGCCGACTACGGGGTCGTCGATCATGTCGGTGACGGTGAACTCGCACAGGATCGGCGAACCGTTGCTGCGTACGAATCGGGCGTCGAGCGTGACGGGGCCGGCATTTTCCTCGCGCTGCATCGCCTCGACCACGCGCTCGCGATCATCGGCGTGCAGGTAGTCCGCGAACGGCCGACCGGCCACGGTCTCCGGTGGGTAGCCGAGTGCTCTCGTCGTGGCGTCGTTGATCGATCTGATCGTGCCGTCCGGGCGGATGAGCGCGACCATCACGCTCACGTTCGAGATGACGGCACGGAGCAGCTCGACGTCACCGCTCTCGAAGTCGAAGTCTTGGTCGTCGGCGATCGGTCCACTCTATTGCAGACGGCCCGGTACCAGAGACTGGTGGGCGCGGCGTTGCCGGTGCGAACAGACGGCCGTATCATTTCACGGTTCCCCGGCGCGGACCTCGCGTCCGCCTGAACGTCAACCGAAACGCAACAGAGAGTCCGCAATGGCCACGTATATCCCGAAGGCAAGCAACATCGAGCGTGAGTGGCACGTCGTCGACGCCGACGGCATGGTCCTCGGACGTCTCTGCACCGAAGTCGCCCGCCTGCTGCGCGGCAAGCACAAGCCGATCTACACCCCCAACGTCGACACCGGCGATCACGTGATCATCATCAATGCCGACAAGGTCGTGATGACGGCGGGCAAGGCCGAGCGCACGATCAAGTACCGCCACAGTGGATATCCCGGTGGCATCAGCTCCGAGTCGTACGCCCACTTCCATGCCCGCAGGCCCGCCGAGGCCGTCCGCCGGTCGGTCAAGGGCATGTTGCCCAAGGGGCCGCTCGGTCGCCAACAACTCACGAAGTTGAAGGTGTACGCCGGACCCGATCATCCCCACGGCGCCCAGTCGCCGTCCCCACTCGAATTCGCTCACGCGAAGGCTCGCTGATCTCCCAAGGACCCATGATGGCCACGATTCCGCTCACCCAGACCACCGGACGCCGCAAGCGAGCTGTCGCCCGCGCCCAGTTCCGTCCGGGCACAGGCCAGTTCTCGATCAACGGCAGGTCACTCGAGGTGTACTTCCCGACGGCGGCGTTGCAGATGATCGTCGCCGCGCCGCTCGAGGTCACCGAGACCCGCGAGGCGTATGACATCACGGCCACGATCGACGGCGGCGGAGTCAGCGGACAGGCCGGTGCGCTGCGCATGGCGATCGCCCGCTCGATCGCCGAGATCGACCCCGAGACACGCGCCACCTTGAAGACCGCCGGCCTCCTCAGGCGCGACCCGCGCAAGAAGGAGATCAAGAAGTACGGCCTCAAGAAGGCCCGCAAGGCGCCGCAGTTCACCAAGCGCTGATCACGGCGCTGGTCCTCTCGGGTCCACGATGAAGTTCGGCACCGACGGCGTCCGCGGTGTCGCCAACACCGATCTCTCCGCCGAGTTCGCCCTCCGGCTCGGCCGAGCGGCAGCGCGCGTGCTCGTCGACGAGCCGCACAGCTCGAGCGTCGTGATCGGCGGTGACACGCGCGAGTCGACCTCGATGCTGATGGCCGCTCTCGCATCGGGCTTCGCCTCCGAGGGCGTCGACGTCGCCCGGCTCGGTGTCGTGCCCACGCCGACCGTCGCCTACGAGGCGCAGCGCCGCGGCGCGATGGGTGCGGTCGTTTCGGCCTCGCACAACCCGTATCGCGACAACGGGATCAAGCTCTTCGCCGTCGGTGGTACGAAATTGTCCGATGACGTCGAGCAACTGATCGAGACCGAGGTCGCTTCGCTCGGCCCCGTCGGCGCTCGCGTCGGCGCGATCGACTTCGATCCCGACCACAGCGCCTACGTCGATCATCTCCTGCGGATGCTCGATGGCCGATCGCTCGAGGGACTCCACGTCGCGCTCGACACCGCCAACGGTGCCGCGTTCGAACTCGCGCCGTCGATCCTGCGGTCTGCGGGAGCGCAGGTCACCACCGTCGCCGACAGTCCCGATGGCCGCAACATCAACGACCATTGCGGGGCGACCTGCCCCGAGACGGTGGCCGCCGAAGTGGTACGGGTCGGAGCCGATCTCGGGATCGCCCTCGATGGCGACGCCGACAGGCTGATCGCGGTCGATCACACCGGCACGATCGTCGACGGCGACCACATCATCGCCATCTGCGCGGCCGACCTTCGTTCGCGCGGCGAGCTGCACGACGACACCGTCGTCGTCACGGTGATGACCAATCTCGGATTCCGGCTCGCGATGCGCGACGCCGGTATCGAGGTCGTCGAGACCGCCGTCGGCGACAGGTACGTGCTCGAGGCTCTCGCTGCCGGCGGATACTCCCTCGGGGGCGAGCAGAGCGGCCATGTGATCTTCTCCGATCACGCGACAACCGGAGACGGCCTGCTCACGGCGATCGCGTTGCTCGACATCGTCGCCCGCACGTCACCGCTCGACGAACTCGCCCGTGCCGCGATGACGTCGCTGCCGCAGGTGTTGCACAACCTGGTCGTCGCCGAACGCGTGCCCGATGTCGCCGACCAGCTCGCCGACGAGATCATGGCGGTCGAACGTCGCCTCGGGGAGACCGGTCGTGTGCTCGTCCGGGCGAGTGGTACCGAACCGTTGATCAGGGTGATGGTCGAGGCGTCCTCGGGCGAGGAAGCCGAAGCCGTCGCACTCGAACTGATCCGCGTCGCCGAGCACAAGTTCGGCTGAGTCGCGCCGATCGGCTCGCCAGAGCCCCCCCGACACCGGCCGGTAGGCTTGTCATCCATGTGCGGGATCATCGGAATAGTCAGTCGTCCTCCGACGCGACCCACACCGGCGGCGCCAGACCTGGTCGACGGTCTCGATCACGCGTTCACCGTCCGTCCGGACGTCATCGCGATGACCGTCCACGTCCGCGAGGTCGACGACGCGCTCCACGGCCTGCCCGGCGTGCTCGCCCTCGCCGGCCAGGTCGATCTCGTGGCCGCGCTGACCGCCCGCCTCGACCAACTCGGCGCTTTCGTGACCGACGCCGAACACGACCTCGACGACGATGCCTCAGACATGGCGGCGGACGAACTCGAACGGGCGAACGCCGATCTGATCGCGCTCAAGGATGCGATCTGGTCGATCCGCAGCGATCGGCTGCGCACCGCCCGAGAGGTCGAGGCGCTCGCCGGTCCGGGGGCATCGCACTCCGCGCTCGCCGGCTACCTCGCCGCGCAGCAGGCGTTCTCGGCGATCGACCGCCTCGAGGTGCGGGGCCGTGATTCCGCCGGCATCCACCTCTACGTATGGGGCCACGACATCGAGGCGGGTGCGCTCGCGTCGCTGCTCGCAGACCGCACCACCGATCCGCTCTTCGAATCCGGGTCGGTGGTGGCCAGCGGCGACGTGTTGTCGTTCGTCTACAAGGCTGCGGCCGAGATCGGTGAGCTCGGCGACAACACCGCTGCGCTAAGAGCGGCGCTGTCGGCCGATGTGCTGCTGCGCCGCGCGCTCGAGTCGCCAAACGCCCGTGTTGCGCTGCTCGGGCACACCCGCTGGGCGAGCGTCGGCACGATCAGCGAGCCCAACACGCACCCTCTCAACTCGGTCGAGATGGAAGAACCGGGTGGCTCGACCCCGCCGTACGTGGTCGCCGCCCTCAACGGTGACGTCGACAACCACGCCGACCTGCGGGCGCGCAACGATCTGCGTATCGCGTCGACGATCACCACCGACGCGAAGGTGATCCCCACGCTGATGGCGCGGAATCTGGCCGACGCGCCGACATCGCTCGAGGCGTTCCGGCGCACGGTCAGCGCATTCGAGGGTTCGGTGGCGATCGGTGCGGCGGTCGCCGATTCGCCCTCCACGCTGTATCTGGCATTGCGGGGGAGCGGGCAGGGTCTTTACGTCGGGCTGGCCGACGACTGCTTCATCGTCGCCAGCGAGCCCTACGGCGTCGTCGAGGAGACGGCGCGGTACGTGCGGATGGATGGCGAGTCCGGCGGCGAGATCGTCGTTCTCGACGCGGCCGGCGCCGGCCAGCTCGAGGGCATCGCCCGATACGCGTATGACGGCACCGAGCTCCCGGTCGGTGAGAACGACATCGTGAGCGCCGAGGTCACGACCCGCGACATCGATCGCGGGAGCGCACCGCACTTCCTGCTCAAGGAGATCACCGAGGCGCCGAACAGCTTCGCCAAGACGTTGCGCGGCAAGATCGTCGAGCGCGATGGCCTGCTGCACGCCGTCGTCGGCGATCGTGCGCTCCCGCCCGACATCGCCGCGCGGTTGGCCGACGGGTCGATCACGCGCCTGCGGGTGATCGGTCAGGGTACGGCCGCGGTCGCCGGCCAGAGCACGGCGGCGATCCTCGACGAACTCACCGAGGGCACCCTCGACGTCGACGCGATCACGGCGACCGAAGTCTCTGGCTTCGGGATGCGCCTCGACATGAGCGACACGCTCGCCATCGCCGTCAGCCAGTCGGGCACCACGACCGACACCAACCGCACGGTCGATCTCCTGCGCTCGCGCGGGGCGGCGGTGATCGGCATCGTCAACCGGCGCGGGAGCGACCTCACCGACAAGGCCGACGGCGTGATGTACACATCTGACGGCCGCGATGTCGAGATGAGTGTCGCGTCCACCAAGGCCTTCTACGCGCAGGTGGCTGCGGGGGCGTTGCTCTCGTGTGCGATCGCCGAGGCGTGTGGGCGCGGCGACGCGAAGCGGCGCTCGAAGCTGTTGGGCTCGCTGCGCGAGTTGCCGGAGGCGCTGAACTCCGTGCTCGCCCGCCGCGAAACGATCGCCGAGGCGGCGCGACGGTTCGCTCCCCCCAAGCGGTACTGGGCGGTCGTCGGCAACGGCCCCAACAAGGTCGCCGCCGAAGAGGTGCGGATCAAGCTCAGCGAGCTCTGCTACAAGTCGATGGCCTGCGACACCACCGAGGACAAGAAGCACATCGACCTGTCGTCCGAGCCGTTGATCCTCGTCTGCGCGGCGGGGCTCGTCGGCTCGACCGCCGACGACGTCGCCAAGGAGGTGGCGATCTTCAAGGCCCACAAGGCGACGCCGATCGTCATCGCCAACGACGGCGAGACGCGCTACGCCGCCGTCGCGACCCTCGAGGTTCCGGCGGTCGATCCTGCGCTCGGCTTCATCCTGTCGGCGATGGTCGGCCATCTCTTCGGCTACGAGGCGGCGCTGGCGATCGACGCGTCGGCGCATCCGCTGCGCGAGGCGCGCGAGGCGGTCGAGCAGCTCGTCGCTGCGGGGCTGTCCGGCGATCAGGTCCTCGAGCGGCTGCGCACCGAGCTCGTGCAGCCGGCCGAGCATTTCCACGGCGGCCTCCGGTCGTCGCTGTACGACGGTCATCTCGAGGCGTCGAGCGCGGTGCGGTTGTCGCGTCTGCTCGCCGATGTGATGTCCGAACGACCGGTCGAGCAGTACCAGCTCGACTCGGGCAAGGTCGGCACGCCCGGTGCGCTGATCGACGACCTCGTCGCGGGGTTGACCCGCTCGATCGAAGAGCTGACCCGCCCGGTCGACACGATCAAGCATCAGGCCAAGACGGTCACCGTCGGAATCTCGCGCAGCGACGAGGGCATCATCGGCCGTCCGCTCGTGCAGGCGGTGCTCGAGGCCGGCGCCGGGCGCGACGTGCTCAGCTACCGGGCGATGAAGGTGCTCGCCGAGCTCGATCCGGCGGTCGCCGACGTGCTCGGCTACACCCGCTACGGCATCGACGACGACACGATCTCGGTTGTCGACCGCGGTGGCATCTCGCAACACCTGAGCAGCCGTGTCGAGCGCAGCGGCGCCCTCCAGGGAACCAAGCGCCGCGTGGCCTCGCTGCGCGAGGTGCTGGTCGCCACCGGTCGCAGCGACGGCCGCAAGGTGATCTTCGTCCCCGAGGTGAAGTCGGGCGAGACGACCGGGATCACGCTGTTGCACGTCGCCTTCCACGATCGACTGCCGGCCGAGACGATGCGCGGCGTGCTCCAGGGCTACGACGGCCGCTACGACCGGCTCGTCGACTGGGTCACCGAGACCGAGGGCGGGTTCGACGACTCGCGGCTCGGTGATCTGTCCGTCGAGGAGTTGCTGATCGGTCCGATCTCCGACACCGCCGACCACTGGCGGGGCTGAGTCGACACCTCGAGGCAGGGCTCGACGGCGTTACCGTAGGATATACAACGGATATACTCCGGGCCCGATAGCGGTGTCCGAGGGGTCACGGGCCTGGGGTCACGATGGCGCTCGCGTCGGATCTCGTGACGGTGCGTCGAGGTCGGTGCGCAGCAGGGCCCGCATCCCGACATGTCCGATGGTGAGCACACCTCGACGCGGCGCGGCGATGTAGCCGTTGTCCAGTAACCAGGCACGCACGGGGGCGATCTGCTGGGCATTCCTGCCGAGCCGACGGGTGACGTCGCGTAGCTGCGACGAGCCTTCGTCGTGAGCCATCGCCGCGAGGAATGCGCGGCGCGTGGGTGTGAGGTCATACGGCAGCCGAAGCCCGGTCAGCAGGTCGCCGTGCACGTCGGTCATGATCGCGTCGACATCGGGGGCCGTGTAGCGGTGGCGCGGGCTGCGGACATGGTCGACCATGTACCAACCGACGAGCTGCATGGCAAACGGAAGTCCTGCCGACGCGTCGACCGCTCGCGCCAGCGCCGCGGGCGTACACGATGCGCCAACGGTGGCGAGGGTCGCTGCAAACGCCTCCGCGATGTCTGCGTCGGCAATATGGCCGAGGTCGGGTTGCCACGAGCGCACGAGGAATGTCGGCATGCGGTGGTGATCGACAAGGTCGTCGACGGGGAGGCCTGCGGCGAACAGCGCCACCCGAAACCCGTCGCGAACGAGGTGCTGGAATTCGTTCGCGACCGACTTGAGCTCGATGCCGGGGAGATCGTGGATCTCGTCGATCGTGAACAGCAAACCGGTCGGCCCATCGTCGGAGGCGCCGAGCACCGCGGCGACCGCGTCGCGTAGCGAACGCGGCCGGTGCGAACCGGGCTGTTGCCAGGTCCGGTTGGCGATGAACCCCGCGACGTTGATACCGAGCGTGGTCGAGGCAGCCGCCGGAGCCGCCGGATTCCACACCCGATCGATCAATCGGTCGGTCAGCGGGGTCATCACCCCGCCGTTCTCCTCGATGATGATCCAACCCCGCTCGAGCGCCAGGTCGTGGGCTTCATCCAGCAGCACCGTCTTGCCGATCCCCCGATCGCCTCGCAGCAGTGTGCGCGTCGCCGGGTGCCGCGCCGTCGCAGGGTCCAGCGCCTCCGCCCAGCGCCGCACGATCTCATCCCGACCAGCCCGGACGGGTGGGTGCTCACCGAATCCCGGTGTGAACGGGTTCTGCATCAACTCTAACTCTAGTATATTCGATGCTACGAACACCGGGCAGCACCGGTCGCGGTGTCATGGGTTGCTCTTCTCGCTTCGGGCTCCGTGACCGGAGCGAGAAGGAGCTGTGTACCGTGTGACGGGTGATATTCCGGTCGACCGAGCGGACGAGCTTCGGCCCGCGGCGGTCGGGGTGATGATCGGGATCGGGGTCGACGTGGTCGACATCGAACGCTTCCGCCGGTCGCTCGAGCGCACGCCGTCGATGAGGACACGCCTGTTCACCGACGTCGAGCTCGCCTACGTCGCACCGCAGGCCGACCCGGTTCCCTCGCTGGCGGTGCGCTTCGCCGCCCGCGAGGGTGTGATGAAGGCGCTCGGCCTCGGTCTCGGCGCGTTCGGATTCCACGACGTGTGGGTGGATAGGGCCGATTCCGGCGCCCCGCACCTGGTGTTCGCCGGTCGAGCGGCCGAGTTGGCGACCGAGGCCGGAGTCGTTCGCTGGCACGTCTCGTTGACCCACAGCGATCTTGTCGCGGTCGCCTACGTGATCGCCGAGTAGATCGCCGGACGGGTCGATCGGCGGCCGCGCGAGCGGATTCGGACGCAGGGCCCCGACGCTGCGATCATTCCCGTCATGTTCGAGGAGTATCAGCAGGCGTGGGACGAGCTGACGGCGCCGGGCGCGCAGTTCGCGATGAAGGAGATCACCGTGCGCGGTGTGCCGATGCGCGTGTTCGAGAGCGCTCCGCCGTCGATGCGCTTCGTCTGGGAACTCGCTGCGGGATACGGCGACGCCGACTACATCGTCTACGAGGACGAGCGCTACACGTATGCCGAGTCCGACGCGATCGTCAAGGCGCTCGCCCACCACCTGCGCGACGTGCACGGTGTCGTGCCGGGCGACCGGGTGGCGATCGCGATGCGCAACTACCCCGAGTGGGTGTTCAGCTACTGGGCGATCGTCTCGCTCGGAGCGGCGTGCGTCGGCATGAACGCCTGGTGGACCAGCGACGAGATGGCGTACGGCTTGAATGACTCGCGCCCGAAGGTGCTGATCGCGGACCGCGAGCGCGTCGAACGGGTCGTCCCGGTGTTGGACTCGTTGCGCGACGAGTTCTCGCTGCATCTGCTCACCGTGCGCTACGACGGCGACCTGCCGGACGATGCTTCGCGCTGGGAGGACGTGATCGATTCGGCGACCGCACCCGACACACTCCCCGAAGCGGCGATCGATCCCGACGACGATGCCTGCATCTTCTACACCTCGGGTACGACGGGCTCCCCCAAGGGGGCGCAGCTCACCCACCGGGGGTCGGTGCACAACCTGTTGGACCTCGCGTTCATGGCCGGAGTGGCGGCCCTCGCCGCCGCCAGAACGGTGGACGGCTCGACTTCGGTGGCACCCGACGCACCACGACAGAACGTGTTCATGGCACCGACGCCGCTGTTCCACGTAACCGCCAACAACTGTCTGCTCCATCCGGCGACGATCTCGGGAGCGCGCGTCGTGCTCACCTACAAGTGGGATGCCGGCCGGGCGCTCGAACTGATCGAGCGCGAGGGCGTCACCAACTTCTCCGGTGTACCGACGATGAGCCGCGAGCTGCTGATGCACCCCGATTGGGACGCGCGCGACACGTCGACGCTCGCCGGGATGGGTGGGGGCGGTGCGCCGCTCCAGCCCGACCTCGTCGACAAGATCGACAAGTCGCTCTCGGGCGGCGCGCCGAGCACCGGCTACGGACTCACCGAGACGAACGGCATCGTCACCGCGAACGCCGGCGCGCTCTACGTCGCCAAGCCCTCTTCGTGCGGCCGCGTGGTGCCGTGCCTCGACGCCAAGCTGATCGACGTGCTCGGCGACGAGGTGCCACCGGGGGAGAAGGGCGAACTCTGCGTTCGGGGTGCGGTCGTGATCAAGGGCTACCTCAACCGACCCGATGCCACCGCTGAAGCGATCCCCGAGGGCTGGTTCCGCACGGGTGACATCGCCGAGATCGACGAGGACGGGTTCGTCTTCATCGTCGACCGCGCGAAGGACATGGTGCTGCGCGGCGGCGAGAACGTCTACTGCTCCGAGATCGAGTCGGCGATCTACGAGCATCCCGCGGTGGCCGAGGCGGCCGTGTTCGGCGTGCCCGACGATCGGCTCGGCGAGATCGTCGGCGCCGCGATCGTGTGCGCGGAGGGCGTCTCGTTGTCAGAGGACGCGCTCACCGGGTTCCTCGCCGACAAGCTGGCGAAGTTCAAGATTCCAGAGCGGATCTGGTTCCTCGGCGAAGCCCTGCCGCGCAATGCCAACGGCAAGTTCGTCAAGCGCGAACTGAAGGAGAGCCTGCTCGGGTCGTAGTTGCCCCGAGCACCGATGACGGCTCCCGCAGTGAGGGTGCCCGTCGACGGAACGTTCAGCTGGCTGGTAGGGCGAGGCCGATCATCGGGGGGCGTACGGCGTGGGTGTTGCCGTCTGGGTCGATGAGGGTGAAGTGGCCGGCCCCGAGGGGCACGATTCGCCAGTGTTGTTCGTGCACCAGGTGGTGGTGTGACCAGCAGGCCAAGATGAGGTTGTCGAGTTCGGTTTCGCCGAGTTCTGACCAGTGGATGGCGTGGTGGGCGTCACACCCCGAGGGTGCCACGGTGCATCCGAGGATTCGGCAGCCGTGGTCGCGGATCACGAGTTGGTCGAACAGGGCGTCTGACACTGTGCGGGTTTGGCGTCCGTAGTCGAGGGTGGTGCCGTCTGGGGCGTGGACGAGGCGGTGGATGCCGGCGTCGCAGGCGTAGCGGCGGATTGTTTCGCTGGACACGACGATGCGGCCGCTGTTGGTGTCGAGGCTGCCGCCGGCGTTGCCGGTGAGCAGGTCGAGGTAGGCAATGGTGGCGATCATCTTGGGTCGCGATCGTTTACGGCCCGGTGTGGGTGGCGGGTTGTCGAGGGTGATGCGCGCCATCGAGACCAGTGCGTCGGCTCGGCGTTGGGTGAGGCTGCGCTGGTCGCCGGTCGCTCCGGTGAGGGTGCGGATCGAGGCGCGTAGCAGTGCGTATCCTTCGGGGTCGAGGACACCTTCGACGACGCCGCTGCCGTCGGCCTGTTTGGTGAGCGTCAGGCTGCGCGCTGCGAACCTGTCGTTGTCGGCGACGGTTTCGGTTTCGGTGTCGGTGTGGCGTTTCCAGGTGTCGAGCAGCATCCGTAGGTCGCTGTGGGGTAACCGCGGCGCCCAGCGCAGCAGCATCGTCTCGTCGCGGGCGAACGCTGCAGCGTTGGTGTCGGTGCAGGTGTCGGCGAGCAGCCGGAGTGCGGATTCGGCGAGGTCACCGCCGGCGAAGGCGGCTTTGACCGCAGGCATCTGTTGGATCCGTTCGGCGAGGTGTACGAGTAGTCGGCACTGGCCGTAGGCCTCGCGGCTGGTGACCATCAACCATTCCGTCGGTGACCGGAACCCCGCACCCACCCAGACCCTGGCCCCGACCGCGAGATGGACCTCGTCGAGTTGCACCGCACGCAGCCGGCGAAGCGACCTGGTCACCTCGTCGACCGTGCCGGTCGGGCTCTCCTCCCGCTCGTTCTGCCGCTCATCGCAACGCGTCGAACTCATGTTCCCATCATGCGCAGGGGGGTGTCACAACGTCGGATCAGACCGAGGGCTCGCCCATCCCCGCGAGCAGATCGATCACGACGGCCGCCTCGGGCGCGTCGGAGGTGATCCGCAACT
>CBDUYD010000045.1:0-18864 GCA_965371355.1 uncultured Ilumatobacteraceae bacterium | reverse complement strand
CGACCGGCGACCCACCGACAACTCCACCCGCGCGATGGCGGAGACGGTCCCGGACGGACGGCCCGCCGATCCGTCGGCAACACGGCCCGAGCCGGTCACATCGGGGTGTCGGCCGGACTCCCGGCGAGGCGGCGGGCAGGCGACCGGCCACCGACCCGCTGACCACCGAACCGGACAGGACCACCCGCGCACGGAGGCCCGGTCCGACACCGACCAGGAGGCCGAGCAACTCGAACCGATCTGACCGTCGCCAAGCCCGACCCGCTCGAACCGAGCGGCACGCCGAGACCGGAGGCGACCAACTCGCCTTCACGCGGTCGGCGAGACACCACATCATCGAATGCCAACGGTGAGTTCAGGCTGCGAGCACGACCACGCGCCCGCGATGGGATCGTGCAGTACGTCATTGCGCGCCGCGGCGAGAGCGACAAGATGCTCACGATGCTGGGCACGCCGGGCGACACACCGGGCAAGGTGGTCGTCAGCGAGCTGACCACGATCGCCTCGACCTGGACGAGTTCACAGTTCCTCGAAGGCGACACGATCTCGGGCAACGACGTCGGGTTGGTGGCCGCGGCACGCAATGTTCCCAACCTCGTCGACGTCGAGACCGGACGCCTCGGAGATGTCGTCCAGAACACAACGAACGGCCTCCGGACCAACACGCTCGCCACGATGAACAGCCTGGCCAGCATGTTGTCGGACTGCCTCACCGACGGTTGCGCCGACACGCTGTTCGTCGACTCCGCACCGGCCGGGGTTGCGGTTCCGACCGGCACGCTGGCGGCGTTCCACAACATCGCTCTCAATCCGTGGCACAACGTCGACACGATCTTCTCCCGCCTCCAACCCGGCGCTGACGGCAATCCTGACAATCCGACCTATATGCCCACGCTCCTCTGGCCTCCGACCGCGTGGACCCTCTCACTCGTCTACACCGACGGCGGGTTCAACGCGCCGGGTGGCATGTCGATCGACCGCGAAGGCAGCCTCTGGACGAACAACAACTTCATGCCCGGCTCGCAGTCGGTGCTCCTCGACGCCGGTGGGGTCCTCGTCCCCGATCCCTTGGCATACAGCGGCACAGGCATCACCAAGCTCGCTTCCAACGGCGAGGCGAAATCTCCTCAGACCGGGATCCTCGGCGGTGGCACGTTCGGCGGCGCGTTCGGCGTCGCGATCGACATGAACGACGACGTCTGGTTCGGCAACTTCGCCGGCGACAGTGTGAGCAAGTTCGATTCCGACGGCGAGCCGATCTCGCCCGACTCGACCAGCGCGTACGCCTCCGACGGCGGTTGGCACTACTCGCTCGACGGAGAGTCGGGCTTCCACTCACCGCAATCGACGATCGTCACCACCGACAACAGCGTCTGGGTGTCGAACATTCAGGGCAACACGGTGTCGCAGCTCGTCGGGGGCGACCCCGACAACATCCGAACGTGGGGTGCCGACCCGTCGTGCGCCAACGTGTTCTCCAATCCGTGGGGACTCGCCAGCGACGGCGACAACAACGTCTGGGTCGCCGACTTCTTCGGCAAACGGATCCACAACCTGTGCGGCGCCTCTGGCAGCTGCCCCGAGGGAATGCAGGGCATCGGTGACCGGATCTCGCCGCCCGGTCGAGCCGACTCACCCGAGGCAGGAATGGGCGGCGGCTACGGCGCCAACGCCGCGATCCAGAGCATCACCTCGATCGTCGTCGATCAGGCTGGAAACGTCTGGGCCGCCAACAACTTCGACAACGTGACGGTCTGCCTCGAGGGGGCCGGGATACCGCCGACCGGTGAGAGCACCACCGTCGGCCTCGAGAAGCTCCAAACGCAGTGCGGTGGCAACGGAGCGGTCGTCGTGTTCGGTGTCGCCGCCCCGGTCGCCGCGCCGCTGATCGGACCGCCGCGTCAGCCATAGAGATCTGCCGCAGATCTCGCACGACGTCCACCGACGTGACACGATCGGGGCATGGACCGGGTACCGATCGTCGACATCTCCTCGCCGACCTCCACCTCGCGGCGAGCGCTCGACGACGCATGCCGCGACCACGGCTTCTTCCTGCTCGAGGGTCACGGGCTCGACGACCTCATCGAACGTACATGGGAACAGACCGTCCGACTGTTCGATGCCGACCGTTCCGTCCGCACCGCGATCGAGCGCGACGCCGACAACCCGCTCGGCTGGTACGACCGCGAACTGACAAAGCGGCGCCGCGACCACAAGGAGGTCTTCGACTTCATCGAACCGGCCGACCCGACGCGTGACCGGTTCAACCGCTGGCCGACCGATCCGCCCGGCTTCCGCGACACGATGGCCGAGTTCTACGAGGCCTTCAGCGATCTCGCGCAGCGAACCCTCGGACTCATCCACGACACGCTCGAACTCTCGCCCGCTGGCAGATCGGCGATGGTGGCCGATCCCGCGGCGAGTGCGGTCCGCCTCAACCACTACACGCTCGGCGATCCGGTGCCCGTCGACGAGCGCGATGGTCTCGCCGAACTGGGGTCGACGGCGCTGGGCTTCCACACCGATCCGGGCACGATCACGATGCTCCTCCAGGACGACACCGGCGGCCTCCAGGCCGACTCCCTTGCGGACGGGTGGATCGACGTTCCGCCGCGCCCCGGCGCCGTCGTGGTGAACCTCGCCGATGCGATGCAGGTGTGGACCAACGACCGCTACCGCGCCGCGGTCCACCGCGTCATACCGATGACCGCCGAGCGCAGGTTCAGCATCCCCTACTTCTCCAACCCTCCGCGCGACGCGAACATCGAACCGATCGCCGAACTCTGCGAGACACCAGCCCTCTATCGAGGGTTCCGATGGGCCGATTTCATGCGCGCCCGCACCGACGACAACATGGTCGACGCCGGCGTCGATGACGCGCAGATCTCCGACTACCTGCTCGCCTGACGCGATGGACCTCGAAGCGCAACTCGACGAGCAATACCTCAGCACGATCGAACAGACCTGGCAGCACATCGCCACGCCGGGCAGCTTCTTCAGCGGCGCCGAGCGAGTCGAGGTCGCGGCGATCGCGAGGGCGAGCTGGCGCGGCCGTGACCGGCCCGCAACCTCGCTTGCGCGCACGGTCGTCGAGACCGTCGAGACGTTCGCGGTCGACGCCCACACGATCACCGGCGACTGGGTCGCCGAGCGGGAACGTGCCGGGATCTCCGGACCCGCCTACGTCGAACTGCTGTCGGTCACCTCGTTCACGATCGTGCTCGACACGTTCGCGTTCGGTGTCGGCTCCGAGCTGCACCCGCTCCCCGCCCCCGTCCCCGGTGCGCCGACCGGCGAGGTCGCCGAGCGGGCAGCCGTCGAGGGGGGCTGGGTCCCGACCGTCGGCCGCGCCTTTCCGCCGACCGGCTTCTCGGCGATCCCGGCAGAGCACCGGACGATGCACACGCTGCACGGTGTCCTCTACATCGAGGTTCCGAAGATGGCCGATCTCGGCCTCGTCCGCGACGGCCTCGCCCGCGACCAGATGGAGATCATCGCGGCACGGACCTCGCTGCTCAACGACTGCTTCTTTTGACTGTACGGACACGCCGCGATGCTCCGTGCGAGCAGCCAAAACCTCGGGCGGGCCGCCGACCTCAGCGCGTTGAGCGACGCGAGCGTCGAGCCGGTGACGCCTGGTGGCCGCCGGCTGATGGCCTTCGCCGACGCCGTCGTACTCGCTGACGACCTCGAGCTGCCGACGGCGTGCGAGCGGCTCGTCGCGGCGGT
Source organism: uncultured Ilumatobacteraceae bacterium (assembly GCA_965371355.1). Lineage (GTDB taxonomy): Bacteria > Actinomycetota > Acidimicrobiia > Acidimicrobiales > Ilumatobacteraceae > JASJHI01. Next base: position 15,135 of record CBDUYD010000045.1, on the reverse strand, counting down.
CGGAGCAGCGGGCACCGTGCGCGCGGCGGCGATCGCCGCCAACTTCCAGATGATGAACCGGATGCTCGATGCAATCGGGGTCGACTACGGCGGGAGCGCCGACCTGGCCGCCGACATCGGCGTACCGTTCGCCACACGAACAGCTCGCGCGCTCGAGTGAGGGTCCGCTGACCTCCGACCCCGAACCCGCCGCGCGCAGCCGACTGCGAGCGGTCAGCTGGAACATCCAGTTCGGCCTGCGCGCTTCCGAGGCGGCCGCGATCCTGGCCGATCATCCCGAGCTCAGAGATGCCGACGTGGTGCTGCTGCAGGAGATGGACGAACCCGCCACCGCCGAGATCGCCGAACGGCTCGGCGTCGAGTTCATCTACGCCGCGGCGAGCACCCATCCGCAGACCGATCGCGACTTCGGCAATGCGATCCTCTCGCGCTGGAAGCTGGCCGCACCCGAGGTGCTCACCCTGCCGCACGTGGCCGCGGTGCAGGGTCAGCCGCGGATCGCACTCGCCGCTTCGCTCGAGATCGGTGGGCACGCCATCTCGGCGGTCAGCGTGCACACCGAGACGCCGGTGCTCAGCCACCGCAAACGTCTCGGGCAGTTCATCGAACTCGGTGAAGGGATCACCGCACTGCGCCACGACCGCGTGATCCTCGCGGGCGACTTCAACACCGCGTCGTCGAGGAGCGTCCAGGCGGTGACAGAGGAGCTCGCCCGGCGGGGGCTCCACCGGATGTCGGCCGGCTCGGGGCCGACCCTGCGTCGTGCCCGCCGCGATTTCGTGCTCGATCACGTCTTCGCCAAGGGATTCGCACCGGCCGCAACCGGGGTGGTCCGTGGACTCGACGTCAGCGATCACGCGCCGGTCTGGGCCGACGTCGACATGCTGCCGACACTCACCGACCGAGATCGACCGAACACAATCGATTGACCGCCGACCCGATCAGCGGCCGATCTCGTTGCGGCCGATCTCGTTGAGGAGTGGCCGACCGGCGACCCACCGCTCGAGGTTGGCGAGGAACGCCTCGCCCGCGCGCCGGCTCGTCCCGTCGCTCGAACCCGAGTGGTGGGGGGTGATGATCACGTTCTCAAGCCCCCACAGGCGGTGCTCGGGCGGCAGCGGCTCGGGATCGGTCACGTCGAGTCCCGCCCCGGCGATCGCCCCGGACTCCAACGCGTCGGTGAGCGCCTCCTGATCGACCAACTCGCCACGGCCGACGTTGACGAAGAAGGTTTGCGACCCCATCGCGGCGATCACGTCTGCGGAGATGATCCCCCGGGTGTCGTCGTTGAGCGGGAGCGCCAGCACGACGGCGTCGGCCTCGCCGATGACCGCTGTGAGTTCGGACAACGGACGCGTCGGACAGGGTTCGTCGCCGCGGGCCTCGCGACGCACGATCACCGGCTCCATGCCGATCGCCGTCGTCAGGCGCACCACCTCCTGACCGATCGGACCGTAACCGATGACGGCGACGCGTCGTCCGGCGAGTTCGTTCCAACGCCTCCAGTCCCACCGCCCCTCCTGCTGGGCTCGCAGCGTCGCGGGGAGGTCGCGGCTCAGCGCGAGGAGGTACATCAACACGGTGCCCGCGATCGGGGGCGCACTCGAACCCGACGAGGTCGTGAGGTGGATACCGCGGTCGACCATCGAGAGGAACACCGGGTGATCGACGCCGGCCGACATCGTGTGGAACCACCGCAGGTTGGGCGCCGCAAGCGCGACCGACATGAACGCCGGCGCCCGCTCGGGCCAGGCATCGTGGGAGAAGAACGCCAGCGTGATCCGGTCGACGTCGGCCTGCCCCACCTCGTCGGCGCCGGTGAGCACGACGCGGTCGAGTCCCGGCGCCAGGCGGTCGAGCGCCTCGCGGTGCGCGTCGACGAAGGCATCGGTGCAGAAGAGGACGTCCGGCGGCTGCGCTGTCACGCAGGGAGCTTGACACCTTGTGTGCGGACGGGCTGGACCGAGCAGGCCGCAATCGCTCGGGCAGGGATCCGGCGGACCCGAACCGCTCGGGCACGGCGCCGCTTCGCCGCCTCCCACCGCGCGCGGCGAGACTGGGCGTCAGAACCCCCAGGAGGAACCGTGAGAACCGCCGCCACCGAAATGCTCGACATCGAGTTCCCGATCTTCGCGTTCAGTCACTGCCGCGATGTCGTCGCCGCCGTCTCCAAGGCGGGCGGCCTCGGCGTGCTCGGCGCGGTCGCCCACTCGCCCGAGGCGTTGGAGATCGACATCGAATGGATTGAGGACGAGATCGGCGACCGGCCGTACGGCGTCGACCTGATCGTGCCGGCGAAGTACGCGGGCGACGGCGACGGCGGCTACACGATGGACGACATCGCGCAGCTCATCCCGGCCGAGCACCGCGAGTTCGTCGACGACATCCTCGCCCGCTACGACGTGCCCGAGTTGCCCGACGACGACGACAGCTCGGACAGGGGCGCCGGCGGTTCACACGGCGGCGACGCACCCTTCAGCGCCAACGCCGCGCTCCCGCAGCTCGAGATCGCGCTCGCCCACAACACGGCGTTCGTCGCCAATGCGCTCGGCCCGCCACCGCAGTTCCTCATCGACCGGGTCAAGGCCGAGGGTCGCCTGATCGGCGCGCTCGCCGGGCGTCCGGTGCACGCCGAACGCCACCAGGCGGCGGGCGTAGATCTGATAATCGCCCAGGGATCCGAGGCCGGCGGACACACGGGCGAGATCGGCTCGATGGTGCTGATCCCCGAGATCGTCGACGCCGTCGACATCCCGGTACTCGGCGCCGGCGGCATCGGAACGGGCAGGCAGATGGCCGCCGCGATGGCGCTCGGGGCGCAGGGCGTCTGGTGCGGGTCGGTCTGGCTCACCACCGAGGAGGCCGAGACACACCCGGTGGTCAAGGAGAAGTTCCTCGCCGCGTCGTCGGCCGACACGATCAGGTCGAGGTCGCTGACCGGCAAGCACGCCCGCATGCTGAAGTCGGCCTGGACCGACGAGTGGGATCGTGCCGACACCCCAGACCCGCTCGGGATGCCGCTGCAGCCGATCCTGACCAACACCGCCCAAGCGCGCATCAACCGTGCGGCCTACCAGAGCGACTCGGGGGCCGAGAAGCTCGCCAACTACTTCGTCGGACAGATCGTCGGCACGATGAACGTGTCGAAGCCGGCCGGACAGGTCGTCATCGAGATGATCGAGGAGTTCATCGAGGCGGTCGAGTCGCTGGCGATCCAACTCGACGTCTGATCCGGTTCGAGCAACTCGGTTCGAGCAACTCCGCCAGGTCGACCGGAACGTCGACTCCCGAACGTGGTGCGTGCAGCACCAGCGTGGTCGGCAACCGAGGGTGGTTCTCGCCGAGAAATCGGGCACCGTAGGGCGATGAGTTCGTACGACATCGCCGTCATCGGCGGGGGGCCGGCCGGCGCGGCGACGGCGATCCGTGCTGCTCGTGCCGGCGCGCGGGTCGTCGTGTTCGAGAAGGGACGCCACGGCCGGGACAAAGTTTGTGGTGACGGTCTGACACCGCGCGCGGTCGGGGCCCTCGACGACCTGAAGATCGACCTCGGCGACGCCCACCTCATCGCGGGTCTGCGAATGATCGCCGGACAGACCTCGCGCGAACTCGACTGGCCGAGCACCGACCGGTTCCCCGATCACGGTGCGGTCTGGCCTCGGCGACGGCTCGACGCGGCCCTCATCGACGCAGCGGCCGAGGCCGGAGCCGAGATCGTGTACGAGGCCGAGGCCACCCCGATCCTCGAGGGCGACCGTGTCCACGGCGTGACCGCCGACGGGCGCACCGCCACGGCCGATCTCACCGTCGTCGCCGCCGGCGCGCCTGGCGCCGTCAGCCGACTGCTCGGCGCCGACCGCGTGCCGGACGAACCGTTCGGGCTCGCGATCCGCACGTATGCGGCGACGCCACGCCACGCCGATCGCTATCTCGAGGCGTGCCTCTCACTCGAGGACGAACACGGCGCGGCGGTGCCCGGCTACGGGTGGATGTTTCCCGCGGGCGATGGCACCGTCAACATCGGCGTCGGCGCACTCTCGACGATGAAGGGCTTCAAGAAGCTCAACCTCAACACGCTGCTCGAGTCGTACCGCCATGTGGTGCGGGACGACTGGGATCTCGGGCCGAACATCGAGCGGCCGCGAGCCTGGCGGCTCCCGATGTCCACCCAACGTCGTCACGGGCCCGGCTGGGTCGCGGTCGGCGACGCCGCCGGGCTGATCAACCCGATGAACGGCGAGGGCATCGACTACGGACTCGAGTCGGGGATGCTCGCCGCCGATCTCTTCGTCGACGACCCCGCCACCGTCGAGCAGCGGTACGACCGGTTGGTCGGAGAACGGTTCGACGCGTTCCTGCGCACGGGGCGCAGGTTCTCGTTCCTCATCGGGCACCCGTGGATCCTGCGCAACGGCCTCCGGCTCTCGGTGAGTACAGATGCGATCGCCAACATCACCTTGCAGGTGATGGGCAACCTCGTCGACAACGTCACACCCGGGGCCGCTGGGCGCGTGTTGTCCGTCGCCGACAGGGCGCTCGCCCTGGCCGACCCTCTTCTGCGCCGTACCCGTGCAAAGCCCTGATCCCGTCGTCGGCCGGGCGGTCCGCGATTCGCTCCCACTGTTCCTGCCGGCCATCCCGTTCGGCCTGGTCCTCGGCGTGGCCATCACCGAGTCGGCGATCCCGGCCGCGGTCGGCTGGTCGAGCAACCTCATCATCTTCGGAGGCGCCGCCCAACTGGCGACGATGACACTCGCCGCCACAGCAACATGGCTGACGCTCGTCGCGACCGCAGCGGTGATCAACCTCCGACACGTGATGTACAGCGCGGCGCTGGCGAAACGCTTCGGTCCCCAGCCGCGCTGGTTCCGCTGGCTCGGGCCGTACGTCCTGCTCGATCAGGTCTTCGCGCTCGTCACACAACGCGATGATCTCGACGACGACGAGTGGCGGCTGTACTTCCTCGCGTGCGGGTTCTTCTTCCTCATCAGTTGGACCGTCACGGTCACACTCGGGTTGTTCATCGGCTCGGGGATCCCGCAGAGTTGGCGACTCGAGGCCGCTCCCGCAGTGATGTTCACCGGGCTGGTCGTCATCGGGATCTCGAATCGCCCCGGCGTCGTCGCCGCGGTGGTCGGCGCGGCGACCACCTTCGTCGCCCTCGATCTTCCCAACAACACCGGGATCCTGGTCGGGGCGATCGGCGGGGTCACCGCCGGGTACGCAGCCGAGACGCTTCTCCAGCGGGGCCGGCCGAGCGCGGCGCTGGTGGGCGAATGAACACGATCGCAGCCCTCACCGCAGTGCTCGCGGTCGGTCTGCTCACCTACTCGGCGCGCGCCGTGCCGATCCTCTTTCTCGCCGACCGGACACTGCCCACACCGGTCGAACGGGCGTTGCGCTATGTGGGGCCTGCGGTGCTCTCGGCCCTCGTGGTCACACTCGTCGCCAACGGCGAGGGCGGCTCGGGAATCGACGTTGCCGAGTGGACAGCGCTCGCGGTCGCCGCCATCGTCGCCGCGGCGACACGGAATCTGATCGCCGCACTCGTCGCCGGCATGGGCGCGCTCTGGATCGTCGATTTCGTACTCTGACGTCGAAACGAGGGGGCGTATCGAGGCCGGTCGGCCTGGTCGAGCCCGTCGAACTCAGTCGATGTCCTGCTCGGCGAGTCGCCACGTGGCGATCGCCAGGGCGGCGACGGCGGCGAGCAGTGGCACCACGATGCCGACGGCGAGGCTGAAGTCGGCGAGGTCGAGATCGACGCCGGTGATCTCGACGAGGATCGACCGGGTGTACTTGCGGATCGCGAAGCGGGCGACTCCAGCACCCGCCTGCGCGATGAATCCCTCCCAGATCAGGATGTACGCGAGGCCCCACACGATGTACCGCTTGATCCACACCCCGAGCATGGTGAACACCGACACGTAGGCGACAAGCCCGACGGCCGCCGCCAGCGCGGTCGCGCCCACGATGCCGCCGCCGGCGCCGGTCAGCAGTGCGGCCGCGACGAGCGGGATCATCGTGATCGGCGTGGCCAGGGTGAGCGCGGCGAGCGCCGCACCGACGACGATCGGAGCGCGACCCATCGGACGCAGCCAGAGGTAAACGAGGGTCTTGTCGTCGCGCAGATCGCCGATCGACGCGCCTCCGAAGACCAGCCCCACGATAGGTACGACGCCGGCCAGGCCGATCCCGGCGATCAACCGAACCCCGTCGTCGAGGCTGGCCGAATCGGAGGTACCGACCGCGAAGCCGGCGACCGTCGCCGTGAGCGCGAGCAGCGTGAGCGCGATGATGCGGCCGCGCGTCGCGAGTTCGCGCAGTACGACGCTGTAGGTGATCGCAACGGCCCGCGACCAGGCGACCGACCGGCCCGGCGCCGGAGCCTCCGAACTCGTCGTCGTCGAACCGCGGGTCATCGTCCCTCCACGAGGTAACGGAACACCGATTCGAGATCGTCGTCGAGCGGGTTGACCTCGGTGAGGCGGACGCCGAGTTCGACCGCCAGCGGCGCCAGCTGTCGGCCGACCGCGTCGATGTCGAGCGTGTCGATCACGATGTGATCGTCGTCGAGCGAGAGTCCGGTCACGAGACCTCGGTCGACGAGCGCTGTGGCGAACCGTCGCGAGTCGGAGGCGCCGATGCGAATCCGATGAGGACGGTCGTCCATCAGCCCGCGCAGGTCGTGGTAGTCGCCCTGCGCGATCAATCGGCCCTGCGCGATCACGAGGACCCGCGATCCGAGGCGGGCGACCTCGTCGAGGACATGGCTCGAAACGAGCACGCACCGGCCGTCGTCGCCGAGCCGGTGGAAGAGTTCGATCATCCGTCGGCGCTGAACGGGATCGAGCCCGGTCAGCGGCTCGTCGAGGATCAGCACCTCCGGATCGTTGACCAGCGCGGTCGCCACCTTCACCCGCTGGCGCATGCCCTTGGAGAACTCGCCGACCCGCTTCGCACCCGTGTCACTCAATTCGACCTGCGCGAGCACGTGCTCCGCGACGTCGCGCGGCGAGGGCATTCCCTGCGATTCGGCGGCGATCGTGACGAACTCGCGGGCGCTCAGATGGTCGAACAGCGCGTCCTGCTGTGGCACGAGCGCGATCCGTCCGCGCACCACCCGGTCGCTACGGGGATCACAGCCGAGCACGGTCACCGTCCCGCGCGAGGGCGCGGTCAGCCCGCACATCATCCGGAACAGCGTCGACTTCCCGGCACCGTTCGGGCCGAGCAGCGCGGTGACCCCACCGTTGATCGCGAAGCTCACTTCGCTGACCGCGACCACCGATCCGAAGAACTTCGACGCCCGGTCGACCGCGATCATGCCGACGGGTGGGGCCGGAGCGGAAACGGCCACCGGCGACGGATCGGGCGAAGGGAAGGCGCTCGGTGGGGGGAGTTCGCTCATCGCGCGATGACCAATCGGGAGTACCGCCACGCGACCACGCCGAGCCCACCGACGGTCCACGCGATGCACGACCCGAGCACGGCGATCGTCGAGATCTCGGGGAACGCGAGGTCGCCGTCGCCGCCACCCGCCGTTGCGCCGAAGATCCGGAACACGAGCTCGAGCGACATCGAGAACGGATCGATCAGGAACCACTGCTGCGACCAGCCCGCGCCCTCGGTCAGCGATCCGGCGAGAACCGGCAGGGCGATGATCGTCAGCACGACCCCGATCGCCGCGAAGGCCCTCCGGTCGGTGATGCTCGATGCCGCCATCGAGATCGCCATCAGTGGGGCCGACACTGCGATGCCCGAGACGACGATCCGGAACAGCACCGTCAACCAGTTGCCCAGGCCGTCGGGTCCGGCGCCCTCGGCCGTGTAGCCGAGGAGCAGCAGGAGCGGTGGACCGAGGGTCACGAGACCGAGCGTGAGAAGGACGGCGATCGCCTTCGCAGTGAGATACGTGCGACGGTTGAGGGGGGTCGACAGGTACATCGCGAGCATCCCGTCGCGGCGATCGGAGATCAGGATCTCCGGGGCGACCATCGCCGCGAAGAGTGTGATCGCAAGTGTGATGAAGCCGTAGTACCCGGCGTAGTCCGCTACGTCGTTCGGGTCGAGGATGTCGCCCGGGATCAGCACGGCGATGCCGACGAACACGATCGCCGGGACGTACGCGATGACCACCGCGATCACCGGGAAGATCTTGTGCCGCGCGGGCCGGCCCAGACCCAACGTGGCGCGCATGCTCTGCCATGTGACGCTGCGGATTGCGCCCGCCACCCCCGAACGCGGCCCCTCGTAAGGCTGAAAGCCGCGCGCGACGATCTGGGCGTCGCCGGTCGAGCTCATGGTGACCCCTCGCCGTCGGGTCTGGCGTGTGCCTCGAAGAGATCGTCGAGCGAACGACGACGCACGCCGAGCCGACGGACGCGGGCGCCCGCCTCGGCGATCGCCGAAGCCGCGCGGTCGAACAACTCGTCGTCGTCCGCTCCGACGATCGACAGCGTGGCCGCCGAGCGATGCACCGCCGCGCCGGACGCCTCGAGCCGATCGACGACGAACCCGATCGCGTCAGGCCGGTCGTCGACCTCGACGAACTCCACCTCGATGCCACCCTCGGCCCCGGCGAGTTCGACCATCGACCCCTGCGCGATCAGGTGACCTGCATCGAGTGCGACGACATTGTCGCAGACGCGCTCGACCTCCTCGAGGACGTGCGACGAGAGAACCACGTCGATGCCGAAGTCGCGGTTGACCTGCACGATGATGTTGAGCATCTCGTCGCGCTGCACCGGGTCGAGGCCGTCGGTCGGTTCGTCGAGCACGATCAGCCGCGGATCGGCGGCGATCGCCTGGGCCAGCTTCACCCGCTGGCGCTGACCCGTCGACATCGTCCCGAGCGCCCTGAAGCGTTCCTCGCCAAGGCCGACGAGGTACAGCGAGTCGCTGGCGCGGCTGCGCGCCTCGTCGCGCGGGAGTCCCTTCACCTCGGCGAGATGCCGGACGTAGTCATATGCGCGCAGGTCGTCGGGGAACACGTTGCGCTCGGGGCCGTACCCGATCTGCGCGCGGAGTTCGGGCCCCTCGGCTCCGGGATCGAGCCCGAGCACCCTGAGCTGACCGCTGGTCGGACGGAGCAGTCCCAGTACCAGGGAGATCAGCGTGGTCTTTCCCGCGCCGTTCGCTCCGACCAGGCCGGTCACGCCGGATTCGATCACGAGGTCGAGGGAGTCGAGCGCGCGGGTCGACGGGAACTCCATCGTGAGACGCTCGGTCTCGATGATCGCTGGCACGTCCGCCTGTCTACCAGCGAGGCACTGATGGTTACGCTCGCTCGATGGAACTCACCCACTTCGACGCATCGGCGGCGGCCACCGAGTTCGTCGAGGTTCTCCGCCGCGACGGCGCCCTGATCGTCGACGGGCTCGCCGACGTCTCGACCATCGATGCAATCGCCTCCGAGATGGCGGCCCACGTCGAGGCCACCCCGACCGGAGCCGACGTGTTCTCGGGCGTGCACACGAAGCGCACCGGAGCGCTCATCGCACGTTCCGATTCGAGCCACGCGCTGATCGAGCATCCACTGATCCTCGAGGTCGTCGCCGACCTGCTCGACCGCGCCAGGACCTATCAGCTCCATCTCACCCAGATCATCGCCATCGGGCCCGACTCGCCGGCGCAGTCTATTCACCGCGACGAGTGGGCCTTCGACTTCTTCGACTTCCCCGCCGACTATCACGTGCAGTGCAACACGATCTGGGCGATGACCGACTTCACCGAAGAGAACGGCGCGACCCGCCTCATGCCCGGGAGCCAGGATCTGCCGAAGAAGTTCGACCACACGATCGACGAGACCGTGCCGGCACTGATGAGCAAGGGGTCGTGCCTGCTCTATACGGGCAAGGTGTACCACGGCGGCGGCGCCAATCGTTCCGACCACACACGGGTCGGGCTCAACATCACCTACGACGTCGGCTGGCTCCGCCAGGAGGAGAACCAGTACCTGTCCATACCCCGCGATGTAGCCGCCTCGCTGCCCGAGAGCCTGCAACGATTGATGGGGTACCAGATCGGGGCGTATGCGCTCGGCTACATCGACGACACCCGCGACCCGATCGAGGTGCTCCGCGGGGACGGTCGTGGCAGTCCGAGCTTCGGGGGTTCCGACATCGGCCTCGACGACCTAGCCGACCGCTGAACGCCCGCTTCGACCATCCGAATCAGGTGGGCCGGGTCAGGTGGGCCGACGTTGGGTGGGCCGACGTTGGGTGGGCCGTGTCAGGTGGGCACCAGGTCGGCGGCGGTGAACGCAACGCTGAACCGCACGCACCACACGACCACGGTGTCGAATCGCTCGAGGTCGACCTCGGGTGGGATCTCGTAGTTCTGATCGCCGATGTTGCCCTTCAGGTTTCCGAGGTCGACGAAGTCATCGTCGAACTCCCCGTCGGGCGCATCGGCGCCGGCCACGGTGAGGTACACGTTGAGATCGGGACCGTTGTCGGTCGAGAACTGCTCGAAGCGCAGGAATCGCTGAGACGACCCGTCGGTCAACACGCTCGCCACCCCCTCGCCCGGGTGGGCACGCGGTACGAACGTCCCTGTCGAGACGGTGATGATCTCGGGCTGTGTGTCGACCGGCGGGGGCGGGTCCGTGGTCGTCGGTGCGACCGTGCCCGGCGTCGTTCCTGCGACGGCCGTGGTCGATGCCCCTGGTTCATCCGTCGTGGCCGGGGCTACGGCGGGCGCTCCGGTCGCTGTCGTCTCCGCCGCAGCGCCCGCGCCCGACTCGAACACGGGGGCCGCCTCGTCGACCTTGTCATCGATGAACAGGAACTGCACACCGAAGACCCCGAACGCAAGATACGCGAGCAGGCCGACGACGACGAGCACGGCCGCCAAGACGATCGCGAGATGCGAGCGGATCCACTGCATCGGCCCACACTAGGTGCCACGACCGTGAACGCCCGCGGTGTCGCCGTTGGGGCGACGGAACTGGTAGCAACGTCGAGATGGATGACATCGCGAGTGAGACACAGTGGCTCGACGCCACCGCGCAGGCCGATCTGGTTGCCGCTGGGGAGGTGTCGGCGGTCGAGTTGACCGACGCCGCGATCGAACGGATCGAACGGATCGACGGAGCGCTCAACGCGGTCGTCATGCGGTGGTACGACGAGGCGCGCGACGAGGCGGCGGCGATCGACGACGCCTCGTTCGACCGCGCGGCCCGTCCGTTCGCCGGCGTCCCGTTTCTCCTGAAGGACCTCGGTGCCCACATGGCCGGCAGGCCGCTGACCAGCGGCAACAGGGCGCTCCGTGACGCAGCGCCACTGTCGGCTCACGACACGACGATCGTCGCCCGCTTCCGCGATGCCGGCCTCGTCACGCTCGGGCGGACCAACTCACCCGAACTCGGCAGTCTCCCCGTCACCGAGCCGCTCGCGTACGGACCGACCCGCAGTCCGTGGGACACCGACCGCAGCCCCGGGGGCTCGAGCGGGGGCGCCGGAGCGGCGGTCGCTTCGGGCATGGTGCCGATCGCGCACGCCAGCGACGGAGGAGGGTCGATCCGCATCCCGGCCTCGTGTTGCGGGATCGTCGGGCTGAAGCCATCGCAGGGACGAATCACGATGGGCCCCGAGCGCGACGAGTCCGGCCTCAGTACGGCACTGTGCGTCTCGCGATCGGTTCGCGACATCGCCCGGCTCCTCGACGCGGTGCAGGGACCCGGCGTCGGTGACACGGTCATCGCGCCGCCACCCGTACGCCCCTATGTCGACGAGGTCGGCAGCGATCCGGGCAGTCTCCGCATCGGTCTGCTCGATGCGCACCCGCAGGGTCGCTGCCTCGACGACGACTGCGTGACCGCCGTCCGCAACGCCGCCGCGATGCTCGAAGGGCTCGGACACCGGGTCGAACTAGGACACCCGGCGGTACTCGCCGACACCGAGTTCACGCAACGCTTCATGGCGATGTGGTCCACGATGATGGCGGTCGGGATCGACGCGATGGGCACGACGCTGGGCCGCGAGTTGACCGAGGACGACGTCGAGCCGGTCAACTGGGCGCAGGCGCAGTTCGCCAGGAAGGTGTCGGCGGTGTCGTACGCCGAGGCGCTCGCCGCCGTCGCCCAGTACCGCCGCGGGCTACAGCAGTGGTGGACAGAGGGCTGGGATCTCCTGCTCTCGCCCACGCTCGCCGAGCCCCCCGCCCCGATCGGTGCGCACGCCGCGACCGCGGATGATCCGATGGCCGGGATGAAGCGGGCGGCACAGTTCATCGCGTTCACGCCGCCGTTCAACACCAGCGGCCAGCCGGCGATCAACGTGCCGCTGCACTGGAACGACGACGGCCTCCCGATCGGGGTGCAACTCGCCGCCGCGTACGGCCGCGAAGACATCCTCCTCGCGGTCGCCGCGCAACTCGAAGCGGCCCACCCCTGGGCCGACCGCCGCCCCCCGATCAGCTGACCCGCCGAGTCCCCCTTCGACACACACACCCGAATCCGGATCATCACCACAGCTCCACCGGCTTCTGGGTGACCACAAACCGCGTCGCACGCGGTAATCGCTCACACAGAATCGGTGCTGGGGTCCGCGACCGAGGCCCGGGTTCAGGACTTGATGAGTTCGTGGTCGGGGTCGTCGACCTGATCTTCGACAGCGCCACCTTCAGAGCCGTCCGGTTCACCAGGATCGCCGGCCGAGATCGCTGAGACGTGTGCGCCGCCATCGACGTTGAGCGTGGGCAGGATGCGGTCGAGCCAGCGCGGGAGCCACCAGTTCTTCTCGCCGAGGAGTTCCATCGTGGCGGGCACGAGCAGCATCCGCACGAGCGTGGCGTCGATGAGGATGGCCACAGCCAGGCCGAGGCCCATGATCTTGATGATCCGGTTCTCCTCGAGTATGAAGCTCCCGAACACCACGACCATGATCGCGGCCGCCGCGGTGATCACACGCGCGGTCGCGGCGAGGCCGTCGGCCACCGAGTTGACGGCATCGCCGGTGCGGTCGTACTCCTCTTTCATCCGCGACAGGAGGAACACTTCGTAGTCCATCGACAGCCCGAACACGATCGCGAACATCATCATCGGGATGAACGGCTCGATCGGCCCTCCGGAGGTGTTGAACAACGATGCACCCCAGCCCCACTGGAAGATCATCACGAGAACACCATAAGCAGCGCCGATCGACAGCAGGTTCATGATGACCGCCTTGAGCGGCACGAGCAGCGAACGGAACACCATCATCAGCAGGAGGAACGAGAGCGTCAGTACGGCGGCGAAGAAGTACGGGATGCGTTCCGAGAGGTAGGTGCTGAAATCGATCTGGCCGGCGACGAAGCCCGACACGTAGATCTCCTGTCCCGAGTCGCCGACGACGCCCGGAATGACGTCGTCACGGAGATCTCTCACGATCTGCTCGGTCGCGGCGTCCTGCGGGCCGGTCGTCGGGATCACACGGATGATCGCCGCCTCGGGTGCCACTGGATCGTTCGGAATCGGTCCGGCGATGGATGCCACCCCTTCGGTCTGGTCGAGGGTCGCGACCAGCTGTGTCAGCGCTTCGAACTCGCCGGGTCCGGAGATCTCTGTCGCCAGGATCAGCGGACCGTTGGCGCCGGCACCGAAGCCTTCGCTGATCAGCTCGTAGGCCTGGCGGGTCGTGGTGTCTTCCGCGAAGTTGCTCTCGTCGCTGAACCCGAGCCGCAGACCGAGCACCGGCAACGTCATGACGACAAGCAGGGCGGCGACGCCGAGAGCGATCGCCCACGGCCGGTGCTGCACGAACCGGCTCCACCTGTAGGCAAGGGTCTCGCGCACGGGCTTGACCTTGCGGGCCGGCAGCTTCTTGCGCAACGGCGCGATGGCCAGCGAGGCGAGCAGGACGATCACCGCCAGCGGCGCGGCGACGACCAGCGGCTGGATCTTGAGACCGAGACCGAGGAGGGCGATCGCGACCAGGCCGGCGGCGATGATGCCACGCCAGCGGGTGACCTCGACACGGCGCTGGGCGAACCCGAGGAAGGCGGGAAGCAAGGTGACCGAGGCGATCATCGTGATCAGCACCGTGAGGGCAGCTCCGGTGGCGAGACCGTTGATGAACGGGAGCCCCATCACGTACATGCCGAGGAGCGAGATGACGACCGTGAAGCCGGCGAACACGACCGCGCGGCCCGCCGTGTCGATCGCTACGACGGTCGCCCGTTCGGGTTCGAGCCCGATGTGGAGACCCTCCCGATAGCGGGTCACGATGAAGAGCGCGTAGTCGATGCCGACGCCTAGTCCGATCATCGCTCCCACCGTGACGGCGAAGTCGGGCACGCTCATCACATTCGACAGCAGTGTGATCAGTGCTGCACCAGCCGTCACGCCGGCGAGGGCGACACCGATCGGGAGTCCCATCGCGAGGACCGAGCCGAACGCGAGGATGAGGATTACGATCGCGAACGCGATCCCGATCAATTCGGCCTGTGGGGGTTCGAAGGCGGCCAGCGCCTGGCCGCCGACCTCGACGTCGAGGCCTGCGACGTCTATCTCGTCGACGAGATCGACGATGTCGGCACCGATCTCGGAGGCCCGGAACTCGCCGGTGCCCTCTGCGAAGTCGATCTGGGCGTAGGCGATCTTGCCCGCTTCGTCGCCCTCGGCGGCGGTCAGACCCTGCAGTGAACCCGTCTCGGAGTACGGGCTGACGACGATGATCTCCTCGTAGCCGCCGACCTCGTCGAGCAGATCGGTGATCGTCGCGACGACCTCGGGATCGTCGACACCTTGATCGGCGCGGAAGACGATGGTTCCCGACAATTGCGTGCCACTTCCGCCGAAGTACTCCTCGAGGATGACGAACCCTCGCTGCGATTCGGAGTCGCGCGACTCGAACGAGCTCTCGTTGGAACCTCCGATCAAGCCGGCCGACGCGAAGATCACGAGTAGCGCGACCAGCCATGCGCCCACCACCACCCAGCGGCGGCGGAAGGCGAACCCGCCGAGCCGCGCCCATAGTGATGGTTTCGGATTGCCCGCACCCGCGTCGGAAATCGAGGTGCTCCTCATGGCGATCCAGTCTGCCGCCGTGTCGAAGGTGATACACCCCGCGCGCAGAGGTGACGTTCGTCGCTCCACGCGCCGAACGACGACAGGTGCGTGGGCGCGGCGGGTGCTACGACGACAGGTGCGTG
>CBDUYD010000044.1:0-19219 GCA_965371355.1 uncultured Ilumatobacteraceae bacterium | reverse complement strand
ACGTCGATCGTCCCCACGTCGATCGTCCCCACGTCGATCGTCAAGGTGTCGAACCACGAGTCGTGGCGCAGCGCCATGCCGGCGCGAGTCAGTCCGGCGGCGGCGAGGGACGTGAGTCGGTGCACACGCTCGGCGATGCGCCCGAGGCCATCGCGGCCGTGCCACGCGGCGTACAGGCCCGCCATGTTGGCGAGGAGGACCTGCGATGTGCAGATGTTGGAAGTCGCCTTCTCGCGGCGGATGTGCTGCTCGCGCGTCTGGAGGGCGAGCCTGAGGGCCGGTCGCCCCTCGGTGTCGGTGCTCACGCCGACGATCCTCCCCGGAAGCGCTCTTGCCGCGCCCTCGCGCGCCGCCACGAAGGCGGCGTGTGGGCCGCCATAGCCCATCGGTACGCCGAACCGCTGGGCGGACCCGACAGCGATGTCGGCTCCGAGATCGGCCGGAGATGTGAGGAGCATGCACGCCAGCGGATCGGTGGTGACGATCGCGACGCCTCGATGTTCGTGCACCGTCTCGATCGCCCCCCGCCAATCGACGAGCGCTCCCGTCGAGGTCGGAACGCTGAAGACGGCGCCGAACACCGGCGCCTCGAGCAGATCGACGTCGCCGACGACGAGGTCGATCCCGATCGGCTCGGCCCTCGTCCGCAGCACGCTCAGGGTCTGCGGATGGGTATCGTGGTGCACGAAGAAGCGATCGGTCTTCGCCTTCGATCGGCGTCGCGCCATCGTCATCGCCTCGGCGACCGCCGTCCCCTCATCGAGCAGCGACGCGTTGGCGACGTCGAAACCGGTCAGTTCGGTGACCATCGTCTGGAAGTTGAGCAACGCCTCGAGACGACCCTGGCTGATCTCGGGCTGATACGGCGTGTACGCCGTATACCAGGCGGGGTTCTCGAGCACGTTGCGGGCGATCACCGGGGGAGTGATCGTGCCGTGGTACCCCATGCCGATCAGGCTGGTGACGACCTCGTTGCGGGTCGCGATCGAGCGCAGCTTCTCGAGTGCATCGCGCTCACGCACCCCATCGGCCGGCAGCAGGGGCTCGATCGATCGGATCGCCGCGGGCATCGTCTGATCGAGCAGCTGCCCGATCGATTCGAGACCGAGCGTCGACAACATCTTGTCGACGTCGGCATCCGACGGGCCGATGTGGCGCCGCGCGAACTCGTCGTTGTCGATGAGGGCGGCGATGGACTCTGGCACGGGACAGTCTCCGTTCGGTCGGACCCCTGCTGTCGTCGATGCCTGAGAGTTTCACCGCGATCGGCGGCTTTCCCCGTCGGCGGAGACCTGCGTCTCGCTCTCCAGCCTGCCTCACCCCGACGGTCCGGTTGCCTGAGAGATTCCGGGGCGGTTGCTCCTTCGGCGTCGGTGGCCCGGAGGCCGATGACTCTCCCGCCGGGGTTGAACGGCGATTCGGTTGTGGTCACAGCGTACGCCGCCGCACCCACCGGAGCGCGACCCGACTCCGATGGACGGGGAGCATGCCTGGTAGAACCGCCCTGTGGCGCTCGTCTCCTTCCCCGCACGACTGCACTCCCTGGCGGCGGTGGATCCCGATCGCCCCGCCGTGTCCTGTGGCGACGCCATGCTCACCCGGGCAGAGTTGATGTCATCTGGAAGCAGATTGGCGAGAGAGTTGGCGTCGCTCGGCGTCGGCGTCGGCGACTTCGTCACCATCGCCCTACCGAACTCGGTCGACTGGTTCGTCGCCTACGTGGCCTGCTGGTCGCTAGGAGCGGTGCCACAGCCGGTGTCCGCCAAGCTGCCCGGCCGCGAACTCGCCGCGATCGTCGAACTCGCCGGCTCCAAGGCGATCGTCGGCGCTCCAGCCGAGATCGACGACGTGCTGCCCGCCGGTCTCGAGCGCATCCCGCTCGGCCACGTACCCGACGTTCGATTTGCCGAGACACCGCTTGCGGACGTGATCTCGCCGGCGTGGAAGGCACCGACGTCCGGAGGGTCGACCGGCCGTCCGAAGCTGATCGTGTCGGGCGACCCCGCAATCGTCGACCCCGAGGCACCTTCCAAGCTGGCGCTCCGCCCGGACGGCTGCCTGGTGATGCCTGGCCCGCTCTACCACAACGGCCCTGCCGTTTGGGCGTGCCAGGCGTTGCTCGCCGGAAGCCACGTCGCCGTGCTCCCGCGCTTCGACGCTGCGGCGACGCTGGCGGCGATCGAACGGCACCGCGCCGACGTCGTCTACCTCGTTCCGACGATGATGAAGCGGATCCTCCGGCTCGACGAACAAGAGCGACTCGCCGCGGATCTGTCGTCGCTGCGGGTGGTCTGGCACCTCGCCGAACCGTGTCCGATGTGGTTGAAGGAGGCGTGGATCGAGTGGCTCGGTCCCGAACGGATCTGGGAGTTGTACGCGGGGACCGAGGCGCAGGCAACGACGATCATCAACGGCATCGAGTGGCTCGATCACCGCGGGTCGGTCGGCCGGGTCGTCGCGGGCGAGATCGTGGTGTGTGGCCCGGACGGTTCGCCGCTCGGTCCGGGCGAGGAGGGCGAGATCTGGATGCGATCGGGACGCGACGAACCGACCTACCGCTACGTCGGCGCCGAGCCGAGGCGACTCGACGGAGGCTGGGAGTCGCTCGGCGACATCGGTTGGTTCGACGCGGACGGGTACCTCTACCTCGGCGATCGGGTGCAGGACATGATCCTCAGCGGAGGGGCGAACATCTATCCTGCCGAGGTCGAATCGGCGATCGCCGAGCACGCGGCCGTCGCATCGTGCGCGGTCATCGGCCTGCCGAGTGACGAGCGGGGGAGCGACGTCCACGCGATCGTGCAGGCCGATCCCGCCGTGGTGAGCCGCGAGGATCTGCTCCGCTTCCTGGCCGAGCGTCTGGCGGTCTACAAGTTGCCGCGCAGCGTCGAGTTCATCGACACACCGCTGCGAGACGACGCTGGCAAGGTCAGGCGGTCGGCCCTGCGTGCGGCCAGGATCGCCCCAGGCCAGGCGTGAGGTGCATTCACGAGCGTGGTGCTGTCACACTGCAGGCGTCGGCGGCCTTGGCGATCGGGTAGGGGTTGACCGCCGCTCCTCCGAGTGGGTGGATCTCCAGGTGCAGGTGAGGGGTCGCGCTGTTGCCGGTGCTGCCCACGAACCCGATCACATCGCCCGCCTTCACCCTCACCCCGACCTCGATGCCCGGTGCGAAGTCGAGAAGGTGCAGATACGTGAAGTACGTGCCGTTCGGCTGTCGCAGACGGAGTCCGTTGCCCGCCCTGGATCCGGGCTGGTCCCAGTACTGCTTGCTGATCTCGCCGTCGACGACCGCGTAGAGCAGATTGCCCTGTTTGGCGATGATGTCGACGCCGAGATGGGTCCGGCCGCCACCGCGGGGCGCGTGCCAGGTGTCGCCGAAGTAGCAGCGACCCTGAACCGGGAACACCTTGAAAGAGATGTTGACGGTGGAGGCCGGCGTCGGGGCCGACGATGGAGCGATCCCCAGTCGGCCCGCCGTCCGCGAGTCGACCTTGCCGGTCACCGACAGCCCGTGACGCCGTTGGAAGGTCATCACCGCGCCTGCGGTCGACGAACCGAACTTGCCGTCTGCGCCTCCGGGCACCTTGATGCCGGCGTTCATCAGCGCCCGCTGCAGCGCTACGACCCGGCTGCTGTGCTCGCCGAAGCTCGGATAGCCCGTGATCCCGACGATGCCCGACGGCCCCGATGAACTGCCGAGACCGAGAATCCGCGCTCCGGTGCCCGTGAGCACACCGGTCTGCTCGATCCCGTTCACCCGCTGGAACACGATCAGTGCCGACCTCGTCGCCGCACCGAAGACCCCGTCGGCGCCACCCCGGACCGTCAGCCCGGTCTCGAGCAGCGCCTGTTGGAGGTGTTTCACCTTGTCACCGCGTGAGCCGACCTTGAGACCGACGTATCCGCCGCTGCTCGCCGTCGACGGCGTCGATCCGCCGCTACCGAGTCCGAGCTTGGCTGCTGTCGCCGCATCCACCTCTCCGGATGCGGGCAATCCGTTGGCGCGCTGGTAGGCGATGAGGGCCGCGCGCGTCGCGGGACCGAACGCCCCATCGGCGCCACCCCGCACCGTGATGCCGGCGGCGATCAGGGCCGATTGCAGCGTCTTCACCTTAGATCCGCTCGCCCCGACCCTGAGCCCGACGTACGGGTTCGAGCCCGAAGGCGCCGCCGTGCTGGCAGGGCCGCGCTCGGCGGTCGCCGAGAGCCCGAGTCGTTCGGCGTCGTGCTCGGACACCGTGCCGTTGGCCTTCGCACCATGTGCACGCTGGAACTGGATCAGCGCATTCTTGGTCGCCTGACCGAAAACACCGTCCGCTCCGCCGCGAACCGGTACGCCGTTCGCGAGGAGAGCCGATTGCAGCGCCTTGACGAGATCACCTCGCGCCCCGATCGCCAGACCGACATGGGCGTTCACGACCGCACCTCCCGTGATCCCCTGCGGCGGGGCCGCAGCCGCGGAACCACCGCTCAGCCCGAGCGCCTTCACCAGCGCCTGGGTCACCGATCCCGTGACCTTCAGCCCGTTCCACCGCTGGTAGTTCGAGACCGCGGTCCTGGTACCGGCACCGAACACCCCGTCGATACCACCCGGTACGGGGACACCCGCGTCGTTGAGCGCCTGCTGCACCGTTCGCACGCCGGCACCCCTCGAACCGACCGAGAGGCCGACGAGGGAGTGACCGGCCGGCGGGGCCGCCATCAGACCGAGGGCCACCGCGGTCGGCTCGTCGATCTTGCCGCTCGCCGACAGCCCCTCGCGGCGCTGGAACGTCACCAGCGCCGAACGTGTCGCCGGGCCGAACACCCCGTCTGCACCGCCGCGCACGCTGATCCCCGCGCGGATCAGCGCCTGCTGCACCGATCGAACAGCCGTTCCCGACGAGCCCTGGCCGAGGCCGACGACCTGCTGGGGCGCCGCTGGTGCATGAATAGAAGGACCGGCCACAGCGCCGTCCCACGGCACGAGCGCGAGGAACAGTCCGCCGACCAGTGCAGCCATCGCGACGCGGCGAGCCCGACGCCGGCATGTGGCCGGAACGGGACGCGGTGGCGACGACGGGCGACCAGTCGGTGGGCCAGTCGGGCGGTGAGTCGGGTCGATGGGGGGAACCGGCGCGTACAGCACGGGCGAAGTATCTCTAGACCTCAAGGACAGATCAATACGAATCTCAACTTGAACTTGAGGGTTGCGCCCGATGGCCACCGGCGGGTCGGACCGACTGGTGGCGCCCGACACGCTGAGCAGGGGAGATCCGGCCTCTGCGGTCGATCGACGAGAGCGTGGCGAGATCCGTGGGGGCTCTCCCCTGTTAGTTGACATAACGGTGATTATGGGCGTTCTCAGCGAACGGAGGCGGACTTCGACCCTTCGCGGGCCCTTCCTGCTGATCGGGCCGCGCGACGGGCGGTCTGGCATGATCGGTCGGTGACCTCATTTCCAGCGGCGCCCACGCGGGCATTCGCCAGCGACAACTCGGCCGGCGCCCACCCGGCGGTGATCGCGGCGATCTCGAACGTCAACGAGGGCCATCTGCTCGCCTATGGCGAAGACGAGGTGACCGCGAGCTGCGAGGCCCGGTTCCGTGACCTGTTCGGTTCCGACGTCGTCACCCGGCTGACGTTCAACGGCACCGGATCGAACCTCACCGCCCTGGCGACCATGCTCGGCTCGCTGCCGGGACCGAACCACGCCGTCGTTTGCACGTCGTGGGCGCACATCCACTCCGACGAGACCGGCGCACCCGAACGCCTGCTCGGCACGAAACTCATCGGCCTCCGCTCCAGCGACGCCAAGATCGCCCCCGACCAGCTCGCCGAGCTCGTCCACCTCCAGGGTGTCCAGCATCACGTCCAGCCCGGCGTCGTCTCGATAACCCAGGCGACCGAACTCGGCACGCTCTACTCCTCCAATGAGGTCGCAGCGCTGTGTGAGCAGGCCCATCGAATGGGTCTGCTCGTCCATCTCGACGGCGCACGCATCGCCAACGCAACCGCTGCGCTCGGTGGCACGAGGGAGGCGTTGCGCTCGTTCACGATCGATGCCGGGGTCGACGTGGTCAGCTTCGGCGGCACCAAGAACGGACTGCTCGGGGCTGAGGCGGTCGTGTTCTTGAATCCCGCCGCAGCCGTCGGGTCCGAGTACGTACGCAAGCAGGTCACTCAGCTCCCCTCGAAGATGCGCTACCTCGCCGCCCAGTTCAACGCGGTGCTCGACGACGACCTGTGGATCGATCTCGCGATGCACGCCAATTCGATGGCCGGCGAGCTCCATCGGCGTACGAAGGACATCGACGGCGTCGAACTCGGTGCTGCGCCGGCGGTCAACAGCCTGTTCCCCACACTCCCCCCGGCAGCGATCGAACCACTGCGCCGGTGGTGCTTCTTCTGGGACTGGGACGTCTCTCGACATCAGGTCCGCTGGATGACCGCCTGGGACACCACCCTCGACGACGTGGCGGCCTTCGCCGACGGCGTTCGACACGTGGTCGCCGACGCTCTCGGGACCTGACCCGCGATTCTCACGAAATACTTGGTCACTACAATTGACCCGCGGGTTGATTTGGCCTACGATCGGCGGTCGCGGCGGTCCAGCGGACCGTCCACCACGGGTTTCATCGCCAATCTGTGCTCATACGGGGGTTGATCAATGTCCGCAGTCGAGATCGCTCGAGTCGACCTGGATGACGATTGGATGGATTCGGGAGCCTGCAAGGGCCTGACACACCTGTTCTTCCCCCCACCCGCCGAGCGGCCCCAGGCGCGTAGGCGCCGCGAGGGCGCGGCTCGCCGGGTGTGCGGTGAATGCCACGTGGACATCGACTGCGTCGATTTCGCCCGCCGGCACCACGAGTACGGCTTCTGGGGTGGCGAGTCAGAGGACGAGCGACACGCCGCCGGCTTCCGGTTGATCGCGCCGATCGGCGTTCGCGCCCGCTCGGTGGGCTGACCAGCCCGATCGATCCGCGATGTACGACGTTGTCGTCGTCGGGAGCGCGAACCTCGACCTCGTCGCCTCGACGCCACGAATTCCGGCGCCCGGCGAGACCGTCACCGGCGGTTCCTACGCTGAGTACGCGGGCGGAAAGGGTCTCAATCAGTCGATCGCGGCCAGTCGCGCGGGAGCCGATGTAGCGCTGGTCGCCTGCGTCGGACGTGATCCGGCGGCCGAGCACCTGATCGAGGTGGCCCGGCTGGCCGACGTCGACACGACGCACGTCGATCGTTCCGAGTCGCTCCCCACCGGCCGCGCACTCATCATCGTCGACGAGCAGGCCGAGAACTCGATCGTCGTGGTCCCCGGTGCGAACCATGAGGTCACCGCGACCTCGACTCCTGCCGGCCGCGTGGTGCTGGCTCAGCTCGAGGTTCCCGTCGAGGCCGTCATAGCGGCGTTCGGACGGGGCCGCGCCGAGGGCGGGCAGACGATGCTCAACCCGGCTCCGGCAATCAACCTGCCCCGAGAACTGCTCGCGCTGACCGACATCATCGTGCCGAACGAGCACGAGGTGGGGCTGATCGGCGAGATCGACGCGCTCCACTCGGCAGGCGTGCAGACCGTGATCGTCACCCGCGGAAGCCGAGGGGTTGCCGTGACCTCGAAGGGAAACGCTCGCGAGCCCGCGACGTGGACGATCCCGGCGATCGAGGTCGACCCGATCGACACGACCGGAGCCGGCGACGCCTTCTGTGGATGCCTCGCAGCCGCCCTGGCCGACGGTCTCGAAATTCCCGAGGCCGTACGTCGTGCGGTGGCGGCCGGGGCACTCGCCACCACCGTGCGCGGAGCGGTCCCCTCGTTGCCGACCAGCGCTCAGATCGACGAACTCCTGGCCCGTTGACCGGCGGGTCGGCCGGCGGCGTGGCACAGGGTGATCGCCACCCAGCCGTCGCGGTGATCGATTCGTTCGACGACCATCGGAGCGAGCGCGGCCAGCACGTGGTCGTGGGCCGTGGCCAGCAGCCCGCTGACGATCAAGCGGCCGCCCGGCGCGGTCGATCGGGCGAGGTCGACCGCCAGCGCGACGAGCACCGGAGCGAGGATGTTGGCGACGACGACATCGAACGTTCCCTCGACGTCCGAACAGGGCGTGCGATCGGCGGTGACGATGTGCTCGACGCCGTTTCGCCGCGAGTTGTCGTCGGTCGCCTCGATCGCCGCCGACGACACATCGATCGCGCGAACCCGTCCTGCGCCCACTCGGGCCGCGGCGATCGCCAGCAGCCCGGTACCGCAGCCGACGTCGAGGACGTTCACCGGGCGTTGCCGACCGCCGCGGGCGTCGAACGCATCGAACGCGTCGAGCAGTGCGGCGAGGGAGAGCGCGGTCGTCGGATGGTCTCCGAGGCCGAACGCCCCACCCGGCTCGATCGAGAGCACGAGCCGATGGTCGACCGCCGAGGGGATCTCCTGCCAGGCCGGCACGATGAGCAGGCGATCCGAGACATCGATCGGCCGGGAATGATCGCGCCAGGTGTGCGCCGGTGCAGCATCGACGCGCTCGGTGCGCCACGACCAGTTCTGCGGCCACGCGAGGTCGGCGATCGCGGTCAGTGGATCGTCCCCGAGCGACGTCCACAGTTCGATCCTCGGTCGTACAGCACTCGCGGGCTCGTCCGCGCCGGGACGATGCGGTCGTTCCTCGACACCGCGCACCCCGAGTTGCCAGAGCCGGTCCGCAGCCAGCTCGCCCTCGTCGGAGGGGACGGTGAGCACGAACGCGATCAGCTGCGACTCCGATTCGCTCTCGGGCGACGGCACGGTCACCCGATGCGGCGCAGCGACGACCGGTACAGCTCGACCCGCTGGAGATACGCCTCGACACCGGACCGGATGTCGTCGATGCGCGCCCGTCCGGGCTTGATCGTGGCAGGTGTCCCGACCGCGAGTGCACCCGAGGGGACATCGGTGTCGTTGAGCACCACGCTGTTCGCCGCGACGATGGCACCGGAATGGATGATCACCCGGTGGAGCACCATCGCAGCGTTCCCGATCAGCACCTCGTCCTCGATCGTGCAACCCTCGAGATGAATCTGGTGGCCGAGAACACAGTCGTTGCCGACGAGCGTCGGATGCTCGGGCGTCGTGTGCAGTACGGCGTTGTCCTGAACACTGGTGCGCTCGCCGATCCGGATGTGTCCGCCGTCGCCGCGGAGCACGGCTCCCGGCCACACCGACGACGATGCGGCGAGCTCGACCGCCCCGATGATCACGGCGTCGGGATGGACGAACGCATCGCTGCTGATCGTGGGTTCGAGATCGCCGAGCGCATAGATGGGCATCGCCAGCGCACGGTAACCCGATCGCCGCGATCCCCCCCAACGCAATATAGATTGCCGATCCCGACCCGATACCGTTGCTGCAATGCCTCGAAGGATCGAGATCGAGTTGACCAGCGCGCTCGCTGACGGCTCATACACCTGGCGTGCCGCCGGAGCGCGCAATCCCAAGGGAGTCCTCGACGGGGCGATCGTGCCGAGCGGTGCGGGTGTCGGCACCGAACTGAAGGTCGAGGTCGAGCAGATGCTCGACGGCATCGAGATCCTGTCAGTCGTCAAAGACCGCGACAAGCCCGACCGCGAGCTGCTCGAGCTGATCCCGAGCGACGAGCCGTTCGAGGCGGTCATCGAGACGCGGGCCAAGCGCGAACGCCGTGGAGGCAGCGACAAGCGCTCGGGCGCCAAGCGCGGCGGGCGCCGCGGCGGACCCCGCGATGATCGTTCGGGCGGTCGCGAGGGACGCTCCGACGGCGACCGGGAGCGCCGCGACCGGCCGAGATTCGATCCACCACCCGAACTGCCGCAGCGTCCCAAGCCCAAGCGGCTCCGTCCCGGCAAGGCGCGCCGCAAAGAGTTGCTCGCGGAGATCCCCGAAGAGCAGCGTCCGATCGCCGAGCTGACGCTGCAGGGTATGCCCGCCGTGCGCAAGCGCCTCGAGGAGGAGAACGCCAAGCTGAAGGCCGACGGTCGTCCGGAGATGCCAGAGGCGAGCGTGCTCAAGCTCGCAGAGGATCTGCTGCCGAAGCTGCGCGTCGCCGATTGGCTCGACCGTGCCGAGGCCGCGCAACGCCAGATGGAGAACCTCGACCTGCGCGACCTGCGCAGCGTGGTCGCCGCCAGCGTCGACCCGATCGTCGCCCGCGACGAGACTGCGAACGCTCTCGGTGAAGAACTCAAGAAGTCGCTCCACGACAAGCTGGAGGAGGAACAGCGCCTCTGGCTCGGAGACATCCAGGCCGCGCTCGCGGTCGGCCGGGTGATCCGAGCACTGCGGCTCTCCTCACAGCCTCCCAAGGCCGGCGCGATGTTTCCGCCACAGCTCGCTCGCGAACTCGGCGAGGCAGCGACCGCCAATCTCCAGCCCGAGGACTCCGGCGACCGCTGGGCCGCCGTGATGGAGGCGGCAGCGTTCTCGCCCGTCCGCACGCTCGTAGTGCCCACCACTCCCCCGCCGCGCGTCGGTGACGATCTCAAGAAGACCACGCTGCGACTCGGTCCCCTCCTTCCGCAGATCGCCGAACTACTCCAGGTCGAGATTCCCGCGGGCACGCCTCGCGCGAAGCCGTTGCGCCCGCAGGGTCGCAAGGACCAGAAGGGTCGGGGCTCGCGTCCCGAGCGGTCCGGTTCGTCGGGAGGCGAATCCAAGCCCAAGCGCTGAATCAGGGTTCGGCTCGAGCGGGTTCGTCGCCACAGTCGGGCTCGGCGTACGATCGCTCGCCATGTCGGACATCGTCACCTACGAAGCTCGTGGGCGCATCGCGCTCATCACATTGAATCGACCCGAGGCCCGCAACGCCGTCAACGGAGCGCTTGCCGAAGCCCTCGAGGCGGCGATCGATCGGATGGAGGACGACGACGACATCTGGGTCGGCGTGCTCCAGGCGAACACCGAGGAGCAGTCGCGACCTGTCTTCTGCGCCGGTGCCGATCTGAAGGCGATCAGCGCGGGCGACCAGCGGCTCACCACCAAGCGCGGCGGCTTCGCCGGGTACGTGTACCGCGAGCGCCGCAAGCCGGTGGTCGTCGCGGTCGACGGTCTGGCCACCGCCGGCGGCTGTGAGATCGTGCTCGCCTCGGACCTCGTCGTCGCGACGACCCGCTCTTCGTTCGGTCTCGCCGAGGTCAAGCGCAACCTGATCGCCGGTGCCGGCGGCCTCTTCCGTCTCCCGCGGGCGATCGGCCAGGCAGCCGCGATGGAGATGATCCTGACCGGTGAGCCGATCGATGCGGAGCGGGCATTCAGCCTCGGGCTCGTGTCTCGCCTCGTCGAGCCGGGTGAGGCTTCGAACGAAGCGCTCCGCCTCGCCGAGAAGATCACCGAGGCGGCGCCGCTGGCGGTGTGGGCGAGCCGCAAGGTGGTGCTCGCAGCGGCGCAGGAGGATGACGAGACGCTGATCGCGATGACCGGCGAGGCGTTCTCGTCGATCATCGGCTCGGAGGACACCCAGGAGGGGCTGGCGGCCTTCATCGAGAAGCGCCCGCCCAACTGGAAGGCGCGCTGACCGGGCGATTCGGCGCGCCGGTCACAGCTCCTTGTAGGTCACAGCTCCTTGTAGGTGGTGATCAGGCGGGCCACGATCCCGGCCCGTTCGTAGAGATTCTTCGTGTGGCGGTCGCCCGGTAGCGCCGCGCCCTCGATACCTGTCGCTCCGGCCGCGCGCGCGTCGTCGATCACCGCGCCGAGCAGGGCGTCGCCGAACCCGATCTCCCTCGCCTCCGGCGTCACCCAGATGTGGAGTACCCGTGCGATCCGGTCGTCACCGAACTCGGCGACGATGAAGCCCACGACAACGTCGTCGATGTGAGCGACCCACACGTTCGACGCCGTGCCCGACCACCGGATGATCGGATTCTCGGCGAGCCATCGGTTCCCCCCGCGCTGGTCGACCAGCGCGGCGCGGGCCTCGGCCTCGAGTGCCACGAGCTGCTCGGTCTCGGAGAGTTCCCCCAGCCGGGCGCGCCGGACGGTCGGATCGATCATTCGCGGAGCTGGGCGAGCTTGCCGAGCACGGTCCGACGGTTGCGGTTGGCACGTTCGTAGGTCTCGATCTCGCCGAGTTCGCCGGTGTCGAGGTCACCCAGCATCGCGACGATCTGCGACGCGGGCAGGTGGTCGTAGTCGGGCAGCGCCAGTTCGGATACGGAGGGGCCTGCGTCGGCCGCTACCTCCACAGGGTCGGCACCTTGCACCGACACATCGTCGACCGATTGCTCGCGACCGGCGGCGCGGGCCGGAGCGGCCCTGCGGGCGGCCGCGCGTTCGCGATCGGTGCGGATCTGATCGTCGACCTCTTGACGCAGCCGGCGGAACGCGCTCGCCAACGACGGGCAACGGAAGCGACGGGAGGTGTGCGTGTCGTTCCCGACGCGATCGTCGGCGAGCGGACCCTGCTCGATCATCTTCGCCAGCAGAGCGATCGGTGCAACGAACACGACTTCGACGAGGCGTTCGAGCGGATCGGGGCGCTCGGCTCGTTCGTCGCTCGTCATCGCAGCCGCATCGTCGGGGTCAGGAGAAGATCGGGCAGTCGTCGTCGCCCACCGGGCAGTTGGGCGCATTCGATCGGACGAGCAGGTAACACAATGTACAGAGCTGCTCATCCTGCTGCTTGGGCTGGAGTCGTTCGCCGCCCTCACCCCTCGGGTCGGGTTCGTCGTCTTCGTCATCGTCGTCGGTGGCGGCGATTCGATCCTTCAGAATGCGGTCGAGGTCGGCCTCGACATCGTCGTCGTCGGGCACCTCGTCGTCGTCGTCCTCGTCGCGCTTCTTGCGTTCCGTGCGCGGAGCACTGTCGTCGTCATCATCGTCATCGTCCGCGTCATCGCCCGCGGCATTGCCGCCATCCGCGTCCGCAGCATCGCTGTCGAGGTCGTCGGGATCCGGCTCCGACCCGTCGTCGTTGCCAGCTTTGCTCGCTTCTTCTTCGTCAATGTCGTCGTCAGCCATTCATCACTTCGTTCGTCGATACCAGCCCCGCGGAAATCGGGTCGCGGCGGGATCATATGCGCAGGTAACCGTGAGCGTGAGAACCACTCGGTGTGACACCGGTCACATCGAACGCTGGTGTCGGTGAGGGTCGCTCCCCCAACGGATCAGGACTTTCGACGGGCCTCCGCCCGACGCTCGGACTCGAGACGCTCCAGCTCCGGGGCATCGGTCGTCATGTGACTCATCGCCGCCGCCAGCGCACGGTGCCCGGCCTGCTCCGCGATCAGCCGGTGCATCTCGAGCGCGACCCGGCGATACGACGGGTGGCCCTGCGGGGATGAACGCAGCTCGAGCATGTGCATCGCCTCGCGGGCGTTGAACTGCATCGAGTATCGCATCCGATACGCCATCGAGACCGCGTAGGGAGCCTGCACGGGGTGATCGACGGCGAGGACGTCGAAGAGCGCCGCCGAGCGCTCCATCGCCTCGTCGAACCGGTCGGCGGCACCCGCCTCCGACACGAGTTCGGGGCGTGAGTAGCCGTGGTTCGGCGTGAGACGCTGCCACTCGATCGTCAGCATCCGATGGCGCTGCATATCGCGGAACGCGCCGTAGTCGCTGAGCACGTCGAATCGGTAGAACGACCGCTCGAACGCCCGACCCGGCTTGTGCCGGCGGTTCTCGCGCTCTCCGACATATGCGCACATCAGCGCCACTCGTTCGTCGGCGCCGAGCTTCCTGACGCGATCGAGCAGTTGGTGTTCGGGCAACGTCGACTGCGAGTAGCAGATCGCGGCGAGGATCTTCTCTTCCGCCTCCGGATCGAAGTCGACGAGTTCGACCTCGGCCGACGGTTCGACCGGGGTGTCGCCGAACAGCCGCTCGACGATCTCGGCGGTCTCGCGCCGGCGGTCAGCGAGGTAGTCGCTCCATTTCCCTCCGCGATCGGGCAGGTCGACGCGACGCAGGAAGCTGGGGATGACCTTGCGCAACTCGTGCAGTATCAGGTCGGCGTACTCGCGCGACTCGGGAAGTGGGTGTGCGCGCATCCGCAGGAGCAGCGCCTCGAACGCCTGACCGGTGCCGTAGATCCCGACGTTGGACGTCGCCGCCGCGGGAAGCACGCCGCGGACGGCGTCGAGCGCCTTCGCCCGGGTGGCGGTGCGGTACACGAACTCGCTGTCGACGGGATCGTGTGGGACCGTCGAGCGGACGTGGTTGGTGACCACCTCTGCGCAGTGGCTGTAGGTGTCGAAGATGCGGTCGAGGTCGCCGACGTAGCGCGTGCCGAGCGGGCCCGCGAGCACCTGCGGATCGCGGTAGTAGCGATATCTCCCGCCGAGCCGGCTGTCGTACGCGATGTACCTGGTGCTCTGCTCGAGATAGCTCATCAGGCGCCCCCACTCGAGCACCTTGGTCAGCAGGTTCGAGGCCTGTTCGCAGGCGAGGTGGACACCTCCGAGCTGCGCCACCGAGTCGTCGCCGTAGTCGAAGAAGACGCGCTCGTACAGTTCCTCGGCGCGGTCGAGGCCGACCGTCGCGTCGATCGTCTGGTCGCCGCTGATGTCGAGGTCGCCGACGAACTCGTCGAGGAAAAGCCTGCGGAGCGACTTCGGGCTGCGGCTGTACCTCGCGAACAGTGCGCCCTTGACGACCTCGGGAAGGTTGACGAGCGCGAAGACGGGACCGTCGAGATTGGTGAAGTACCTGCGCAGCACATCGGACTCGCCCTCCGTGAAGTGCTCAGGGACATAGACGGTCACGAGCGACCACTCTACGACCGCCGCGCCGGGCGCTTCGGGATCATGCACCCGACCTGAGCAGGCGCGACGGCAACCCGTCGAGTGCCCTCCTCAGACGTAGAGCATCGCGGCGTCGGGGCGGACCTCGAACTCGACGGAACGTGCGCGCCCGATGCGATGCCCGTCGGCGACCACCACCATCGGCCGATCGAATGTGAACGACGCGCGCGCCGTCGACCGGCTCGTGATGCCGGGGTGCGGAAGGTGCGTGGCGGTCTCCAGGCGACGCCGTGCGGCCAGCCGCTGGCGCACGTCCAACGCCGCATCGCACGACACGACCTCGACCCTGCCGTCGTTGGGATGGCCGCGTGGGGCCACATCCCAGCGGCCCATGAACTCCGCGTTCATCACCATCACGACCGGCCCCCACAGGAGTCCACCACGACGGCGCCGCGACCGCACGAGCACGTGTGCCACGACCGGTCCGACGTCTCGCCCGTCGAGACGGAGGTCGATCAGGTCGATCGGCACAGCCAAGACGAGGTCGTCCGGCGCGCCGCCCTCCCGCGCGCCACCGTCGGGCTTCCCCGTCGGTCCACCGAGTGTGCGGAGCATGTCACCCGAGCGGACCGTCGCCGGCACACCCGAACCCAGCGCGATCGCGAGTTCGCGGTCGTCCGCGGCCACCAGGAGCGGGTCGGGTCGCGAGGTCCGCTCGCCCCACGACGCCCCACGCTCGATCGTCATCGATCGGGCGCCGGTGCGGTGCTCTCGCCGCCCCTGAGATGCTCGACGACGGCGACCGAACTGTCGGCGACGACACCCCGGAACGCGGCCTCGCCCGCCTCGGCAGCGACGCGTCGCGTCGCACGGTCGGGGGCGACGAGTGCGATCTGACGGAGTACGTCGATCAGCTGCTTCATCGTCCGAACGAAGTCGCCGCCGGTCAGCTCCTCCTCGACGACCACCTCGGCGAAGCCCTCGCCGGCCACCCATGCGTACGCGACCGCACCGAACGTGGGATCGGGTGGCCGGTGCTCGACGAGTCCCGACGACCGCTCGCGCGCCGAGAGATCCGTGCTGATCACCGACATGCGCCGCCATCTCCGACGGCTGTCGCTCGAGGAGAACCAGGGCGCGGGAGGCGCATCGCTGCTGCGGTGCTCGTACACGAGGCACGACACCAGCGCCGCGAGGTCGGGCGCACCGAGGCCGTCGAGCAACCCATCGCGCAGCACCTCGGCGACCAACAGGTCCGACTCGTGGAAAAGGCGCGCCAGCAGTTCGCCGGCCTCGGTCAGTTGCCACCCTTCCCGATCGACGTAGCCGTAGTGGTCGAGCAACTCGACAACACGGTCGAAGTCGTTGGAGAGGGAGTGGTTCTTGCCCTGCACGCGTTCGTGGACGTCGGCGATCTGGCGCCGCACACGCTCGGCGCGACTCGCCGCACGGAGGCGTTCGCGGAGGTCGGGGTCGCGGGCGACCGGAAGCGCTTCGCGTGCAGCAGCGCGCGACGGACGGTCACCGGTGCGCCGCAGATCGGCCTTGCGGAGCGCCCGCGCCACCCGGTCGCGGAACTCACGCTTGGTCGGACCGAAGTGCTGGGGCACCTTGACGGATCCGATCGTCTCGGGCGGTCGGTCGAAGTCGTCCGCGTGTAGGTGCAGGCTTTTCGCACCCTTCGTCACCACGGTCAGCCGTACACCCGACTTGCGATGCGCGGTCGCGACGACGACCACCGGCCCCCGATGCCTGCTCGACGTCACATCGATCACGACTCCCGGACGCAGCCGTGCCATCGCTCCGCGCATCTCGCCACCGCCGACGGTGCCGCGTCGCTCGGCGGCGTCCGCGTCGCGCATGCGGCGGTATTCGTCGATATCGCCGTACGGGCTCTCGGCCTCGGCTTCGAGCTCGGTCAGATCGCGGTGCAGCCGGTCGAGGCGGCTCTCGAGCCTGACGACGTCACGGTCGGCCTGGTACTGCGCGAACGAAAGGTTGAGCAGGTGGTGCGCCCGTTCGCTGTCGTACCGCCGGATCAGGTTCGCCGCCATGTTGTACGTCGGGCGGAACACCGAACGCAGCTGGAACGATGTGCTCGAGGCGAGGCGGGCGACGTCGTCGAAGCGCACCCACGGCGTCCACAGCACGACCGCGTCGCCGCTGTCGTCGATCCCGCGACGCCCGGCGCGACCGGTGAGCTGGGTGTACTCACCCGGCGTTAGCCGCTCGTGGTGCTCACCGGTGAACTTGGTCAGCTTCTCGATCACGACCGACCTCGCCGGCATATTGATCCCGACCGCCAGCGTTTCGGTCGCGAACACCACCTTCACCAGGCCGCGGACGAAGCAGAGCTCGACCACCTCCTTCATCGGCGGCACCATGCCCGCGTGGTGGGCGGCGACGCCGGCCTCGAGCCGCCGGACGAACTCCGGATAGCCGAGGACCTCCAGATCGTCCGGGTCGAGCGCGCCGAGCCGTGCCTCGATCAGCTCGCGGATCTCGCTGCGCTCGGCGGCGGAGGTGAGCTCGAGACCCGAGTCGACACACATCTTGGCCGCCTGGTCACACTGGGCGCGACTGAAGATGAAATAGATCGCGGGAAGAATGTCGCGCTCGCGGAGTAGTTCGACGGTTTCGACGCGCCCCGGCGTCGCCAGGCGCCGACGCGGGTCGCGACCCTTGCCACCCTGCCCGCGCCGATCGCTCCCCCGCCGGTGGCGCACGGCGGATTCGTCGAGCTTGAGCGCATCACGGTTGACGTGCCCGTCGATGAACGTCGGCATCATCCGCAGGCGATCGGACGTCCGATCGTCGATGAGATAGTGGTTGCGGAGTTCGACCGGTCGGCGGGTCTCGACGATCGCCTCGGTGTCGCCGCGTACGGTGGTCACCCAGTCGGCAAGCTCGGTGACGTTGCTCACGGTGGCCGAGAGGCACACGAGCGTGATCCCGGCCGGAAGGTGGATGATGACCTCCTCCCACACCGGGCCCCGGTAGGCGTCCTGAAGGAAGTGCACCTCGTCGAGCACGACGAGTCCGACGTCGGCGAGCTGCTGAGATCGGCCATAGATCATGTTCCGCAGCACCTCGGTCGTCATCACGACGATCGGTGCCGACGGGTTGATCGCGTTGTCGCCGGTGAGGAGTCCGACGGCGTCCTCGCCGTGCACGTCGATCAGATCGCGGTACTTCTGATTGGAGAGCGCCTTCACCGGTGCGGTGTAGAACGATCGCAGTCCGGCACGGAGGGTGCGCTCGATGCCGTACTCGGCGACGACGGTCTTGCCGCTGCCGGTCGGCGCGGCGACGATGACGTGACGACCGTCGTCGAGGGCGTCGAAGGCCTGCTGCTGGAACCGATCGATGTCGAACGGATAGCGGGCTGTCAGCTCCGAACGTTCGACGCGCACGCGATCAGTCTGCCAGGTCGGGGTCAGGTGGCGGCCGGACGTCGACGCACGAGCAGCCAGCCGAGGAGCACGGCGACGAAGTAGAGCACGAGCATCGGCCCGGCGAGCATCATCAGCGTGATCGGGTCGCCCGACGGCGTGATCACGGCGGCGAGCACGAAGATTCCGACGGTCGCGTACCGCCAAGAGGCGAGCAACTGGCGTGGTTTGACGATGTTGGCGAGCTGGAGGAAGACGAGCAGCACCGGCAGGAGGAACCCCGCTCCGAAGGCGAAGATCATCAGCCCGATCAAGCTGATGTAGCTGCTCACGGAGAATCTCTGGCTGACGTCCTCGCCCGCCCACGAGATGAGGAAGTTGAGTGCCCGGTCGGCGGTGATGTAGGCGAGTGCTGCCCCGACGGCGAACAGCACCAGCGACGACATCACGAACGGGATGGCGAGACGCCGTTCCTTCGCATGCAGCGCGGGCACGATGAACCGCCACAGTTGCCACAACAGCACGGGCAACGCGAGGATGATCCCGCCGTACATCCCGACCCGCAATCGGGTCGAGAGGCCTTCGGTCGGCGTGAAGGTGTACAGCTCCGGATCGCAGAACGAGAGCCCCTTCCGTTCGCAGAGGTTGCGATAGGGAGCGAGCAGAAAGTCGAGCACCTGGTCGTAGAGGGCGATGACCACGACCATGCCGATCGTCACCGCCAGCGCCGACCGGACGATGCGGGCGCGCAGTTCCGACAGATGCTCGGTCAGCGTCATCGAGTCTTCGAGAGGCTCCTCCTCATCGGTCATCGCGTCGCCGCTCACGCCGTGGCGGCCTCGTCGGTCGCCTCCGCACCGTCGCCCACAACACCCTCAGGGGGCTCACCGTCGACCGACACACCGTCGACCGGCACACCGGCGACAGGGGTGAGCTTGCCGTCGCGCCTCGCCTCGATCAGGTTGCGCGGCGGAGCGGACGGGGTCGGCGGATCGCCGGGGGTCGCGATCGTCGTCGAGCCGGGATCGCTCGGGTCGGCAGAATCGGTCTGATCGTCGACCGTGCCGGGAGCGCCGTCCACGGCACCGGCAGCGTCGGCTGCGCTCGGAGCGTCGTCGACCGTGCCGGCAGCGTCGTCGACCGTGCCGGCAGCG
>CBDUYD010000043.1:0-19226 GCA_965371355.1 uncultured Ilumatobacteraceae bacterium | reverse complement strand
GCGGTGAAGGAGCGCTTCACGTGCCGCGTCGCCTGGGAACCGGGCACGCTGACGATGTGGGACAACCGCAGCGTGCAGCACTATGCGTTGCACGACTATGCGGGGCAGCGGCGACACATGCGAAGGGTCACGATCAGGGGCGACCGCCCCCGCTGAACGAATCGGATACTTCCGGGCGATCGTCGACGGGCGCTGGGTATTCGTCAGCGGCACGACCGGGTGCGACTACTCGTCGATGGCGATCTCCGACGACCTCCTCCACCAGGTCAGGCAGACCATCGCCAACATCGGCGCCGCGCTCGCCGAGGGCGCGGACGCAGCCGACGTCGTGCGCGTCCTGACCTGCGCCTTGCGGGTTGCTGCGATCCGCCGACGAGCGGATGCTCAGGCAGCGGTGATCGCGTCGACGACATCCTGCATCGAACGGGCGGTGTTACCGGGCAGGAATCGATCGCAGTACGGCAGCGCCGCCGCCATTCCGCCCGTCAGCGGCTCGAACCCGTGGGCCGCCGCCCTCGGATTGATCCACACCACGCGGTGAGCGATGAGCGACATCCGCCGCATCGTTCGCTCGAGCAGCTCGGGGTCGTCGGCGTCCCACCCGTCCGAACAGATGACGACCACAGCTCCACGAACACTCGTGTTCCACACGCGGTGGTGGAGCAGGGTTCGCAGGCTCGACGCAAGCCGCGTGCCCGAGAAGCGGTCGCCGACGGCATCGGTGACGTGCTCGATCGCATCGGCGGGCGACCGGAGGCGGATCGAGGGTGTGATCCGGCTCAACCGTGTGGCGACTACGAACACCTCGGCACGACGACCGACGGCGAGCGCCCGCCCGAGATGGAGATAGGCGCGTGCGTAACTCTCCATCGACCCGCTCACATCGACGACGATCACCACCGGCCGGGGTCGGCGCCGCGGCCGCGTGTGCAACAGCGCGACGACATCACCTCCGGTGCGCATCGACCGTTGCATGCTGCGCCGCAACGCGACGCGACCCCGTGAACGCGTCGGGCGCTGCCTGCGCGACCGGCGATGCGGCCAGCGGGTAACCGCCTCCTCGATGAGCGCGCCCACCCGCTCGAGCTCCCGATCGTCGAGCGAGTCGAACGGCCGGTCGGCGTCGGTGTCGACCAGCGACGGACGACGTTCGCGGAGCACGGCATCGTCGGATGCCTCGTCGGGGTCGTCGGTGGTTCCGTCGTCGAGCGCGATCGACGGCACGGTCGCCCACGGAAGGCTCGCGACCTCCGACGTCGCCGACGACCTGGCGAGTGGGAGCGCCCGCAGCAACTCGTCCTCGGGGGAGGGAACGGACCGGTGCTGTCCGCGGCGTTGCGTCGGCAGCCGTCCGGCGGGCACACCGAAAATGGCCTCGAACACGTCGTCGAACGTGTCGAGCTGGCCGTGTCGGGTGACGAAGCTGAGCCTCGACAGCCAGTAGAGGTCGCCGAGCGCCAGCGGGCCGACCGCATCGAGACCGGCCGCGAACCTTTCGACGGCGGCGAACGAGACGTCGACGCCCGCACGGCGCAGGCGGTCGGCGAAAGCGACGGCGAACGCCGCTCGGTCGACACCGGTGAACAGGGTCGCGTCACCCATCTCGATCGGCCGTCGACGCACCAGCAGCGCCGACACGGCGGCTACGAGGCCGCCAGTTCATCGTTCACCGCCGAACGCAGCGCATCGAGATCGTCGGGTGTCTTCGCCAGTGCGCCGATCGTCACCCCCGCCTCGGCGCGATTCAGATCGGTGACACCGAGCGCCCGGAGCGCACTCACCCAGTCGATCGACTCGGCGAGACCAGGTGGTTTGTCGAGGTCGAGAGCGCGGGCGGTCGACACGAATGCGGTCGCCGCGTCGACGAGCGGATGCGTCGCTCCCGGCACGCGCCGACGGATGATCGCGGCGGCGCGCTCGGCGTCGGGATAGTCGATCCAGTGGTAGTAGCAGCGCCGTTTGAGGGCATCGTGCAGCTCGCGGCTGCGGTTCGATGTGAGGATGACGATCGGCGGCCGCTTCGCGCTGAACGTTCCGAGCTCGGGGACGGTGACCGACGACTCGCCGAGGAACTCGAGGAGCAGTGCCTCGAACTCGTCGTCGGATCGATCGATCTCGTCGATCAGGAGCACGGCCGGGATGTCGTCCTCGTGCCTGACCGCCTTGAGCAACGGCCGATCGAGGAGATACTCCTCGGTGAACAGGTCGGCGTTGGTGATGTCGTCGGCACCCACCTCGGCGAGGCGGATCGCGAGGAGCTGCAGTGGGTAGTTCCATTCGTACAACGCCTCCGAGGCCGTGATCCCCTCGTAGCACTGCAGCCGGATCAGCGGGGTCCGCAACGCCTCGGCGAGCGCCTTCGCGACCGTTGTCTTGCCGACCCCGGGCTCGCCCTCGAGGAGCAGCGGCTGCCCGAGTTTCATGGCGAGGAACAACGCCATCGACATCCCCTCGTCGACGAGGTAGTCGACGTCGTCGAGTCCCGCCCGCAGCTCGGCGATCGACGCTTCGGCGCTCACGTCGCCGACCCCAGCGGTTGACACGCCTATCCGACGCCGAGTTCTTCGGCGTGGCGCAATCGGCATCCTTGATTGCAGTACCAGTAGTCGACACCGTCGTGGGCGAGGTGGGCCGTCTCGTCGACGATCGTGACCGTCATCCCGCAGATCGGATCGATCGCCGTCGGCGGTCGGTCGACATCGTCGAACCCTCCACCGACCCCGGCCGCCCGCTTCGGCGCGACGAGGCCGTCGACGCGGACGGCGCGCACGATCTCGGCGAGGATCGACAGGGCGATCTCCTCGGCCGTACGCGCCCCGATCTCCAATCCGACGGGGCTGCGCATCGCCCGCCGTTCGTCGTCGGTGAGATCGAGCGACGCCAGGACCGCTTCACCACGGGTCCGGCTGGCGACGAGCCCGATGTATCCGACCTCGGCGTCGAGGGCGGCCCGGATCATCTCCTCCTCGGAGCGCCCGTGGCTCGCCAGCACGACCGCCGTCGCACCGGCGACCGCGGACGGCTCGTCCCCAAGCTGCATCGAGAACCCGAGTGACGCACCGAACTCGACGAGCGCATCGGCGATCGGGGTTCCGCCGACCACCACGACACGGGCGGCCGGCAGCTTCGGCTCGAGGAACACCTCGATGGCACCCCCGGAGAGACACGGGTTGACCGTGGTCACCGAACCTGGCGCGTCCGGGAAGTCGTCGCTCCCACTCGGGAGGATCCGCAGCAGTGTCGATTCGCCGCTCGAGAGCACGTCGAGGGCGGTCGAGCGCACCGATTCCTCGGCGCACTGTCCACCGACGAATCCCTCGATCGTTCCGTCGGGGAACACGATCGCCGCGTCGCCGGGCCGCGCCGAGGTCGGACACTGCGCCCGCACGACGGTGGCCTGCACGAACCGCCGACCCTGCGCGATCAATTCGCTCACCCTCGCCGTGTGTCGCTGTGAGGTGGCCGTCATCGTGAACCTCCGCTCACCGTGTTACCACCTCTGCGACACCACGAATTCGCGGGCATCAGATGGGCGGCATGTGGTTGCCCTGCATCGTCTCCCACACGCGACTCGGGGTGAGCGGCATGTCGGCGTGGCGCACACCGTACGGCTGGAGCGCGTCGATCACCGCGTTGACGATCGCCGGAGGCGAGCCGACCGTTGCGGATTCGCCGATGCCCTTCGCACCGATCGGATGGTGGGGCGACGGGGTGACCGTGTGTCCCGTCTCCCAGTCGGGCACCTCCATCGCGGTGGGGATCAGGTAGTCCATCAGCGTGCCGGTGATGCAGTTGCCGTCCTCGTCGAAGGAGATCATCTCCATCAGCGCCATCCCCACACCGTCGGCGAGGCCACCGTGCACCTGGCCCTCGATGATCATCGGGTTGATCTGGGTGCCGCAGTCGTCGACGGCGATGAAGCGGCGGACCTTCACCTGGGCGGTGCCCGGATCGATGTCGACCACGCAGATGTAGGCGCCGAACGGGTACGTGAGGTTCGACGGGTTGTAACAGATCTGCGCTTCGAGACCGCCTTCGATGCCGTCGGGAAGGTCACCCGCCCCGTGCGCCCGCATCGCGACGTCCTGGATGGTCACCGATTTCTCGGGATCGCCCTTCACCCGGAACGTGCCCGACTCGTACTCGATGTCGGCGACCGACGCCTCGAGCATTCCCGACGCGATGATCTGCGCCTTGTCGCGGACCTTGCGGGCCACCAGCGCCGCCGCGGCACCCGAGACCGGGGTCGAACGGCTGCCGTAGGTGCCCAGCCCGAACGGCGTGTTGTCGGTGTCTCCGTGGACGACATCGATGTCCTCGGGCGGGATACCGATCTCGTGCGCGATGATCTGGGCGAAAGTGGTCTCGTGGCCCTGACCCTGTGTCTTGACCGAGAGTCGCACCACCGCCTTGCCGGTCGGATGGATGCGCAGCTCACAGCCGTCGGCCATGCCGAGCCCGAGGATGTCCATGTCCTTGCGCGGCCCGGCGCCGACCGCCTCGGTGAAGAAGGCGACCCCGATGCCCATCAGCTCGCCGCGCTCGCGCTTCTCGGCCTGCTCGCGGCGGAGTTCGTCGTATCCCGCCATCTCCATCGCCTTGCGCATCGCCGGCTCGTAGTCACCCGAGTCGTAGACCCAGCCGGTCTTGGTCTCGTAGGGGAACTGATCCGGCTGGATGAAGTTCTTGATCCGCAGTTCGACCGGGTCCATCCCGAGGTCGTAGGCGAGCACATCGACCATCCGCTCGACGAGATAAACGGCTTCGGTGATGCGGAACGAACACGCGTAGGCGACGCCGCCGGGCGCCTTGTTGGTGTAGACCGCGGTCATGTGGGCGTAGGCGGCCTCCAGGTCGTAGCTCCCCGTGAACACGCCGAAGAATCCCGCCGGGTACTTCACCGGCGCGGCGGTTCCGTTGAACGCACCGTGATCGGCGATGACGTTGGTGCGGATCGCGCGGATCTTGCCGTCCTTCGACGCCGCGATCTCGCCGCGCATGATGTAGTCGCGGGCGAATCCCGTACTCACCAGGTTCTCGGTGCGGTCCTCCATCCACTTGACCGGCTTGCCGATCACCAAGGACGCGACGATCGCGCAGACGTAACCGGGGTAGATCGGCACCTTGTTGCCGAATCCGCCTCCGATGTCGGGGGCGATGACCCGGATCTTGTGCTCGGGCAGGCCGGCGACCAACGCGTACACGGTGCGGTGGGCGTGGGGTGCCTGCGACGTGCACCACAGCGTGAGCTTGCCCGACACGCGCTCGACGTCGGCGACGCAACCGCACGTCTCCATCGGCGCCGGATGGACGCGCGGGTACACGATGTCCTGGGTGACGACGACCTCCGCATCGGCGAACACGGCTTCGGTCTCGGCCGCATCGCCCGCCTCCCAGTCGAAGCAGAAGTTGTCGGTCTTGCCCTCGAGATCATCGCGGATGACCGGCGCGTCGGGATCGAGGGCGTGACGGACGTCGATCACCGGATCGAGAGGTTCGTACTCGACGTCGATCAACTCGAGCGCGTCGCGCGCCGAGTACCGATCCTCGGCGACGACGAAGGCCACCTCCTGGTGCTGGAACCTGACCTTGTCGGTGGCGAGCACCGCCTGCACGTCGTTCGACAGCGTCGGCATCCAGGCGAGGTTCTGCGCGGCGAGGTCCTCGCCGGTGATCACCGCGGTCACCTTGGGGTGTGCTTGCGCGGCGGTGGTGTCGATGCTCACGATCCTGGCGTGCGCGTGCGGCGAGCGGAGGATCGCCATGTGCAGCATGCCGGGCAGTTCGACGTCGTCGCAGTACTTGCCGAGACCGCGCACGAACCGCGGGTCTTCCTTGCGGAGCATGCGGCCGAAGCCGATCGGCTTGTTGTCGTTGAGGTTGTTGTCGGGAGTCGGGACGGCGTTGGTCCCCGCTGCCTCTTCGGTGATGCTCATGACGTGCTCCCCGCCGACTCGAGCGCCTCGGATTGCTCTTTGGCGGCAGCCCACTGGATCGAGCGGACGATCGTGGCATAGCCGGTGCAGCGGCAGATCTGACCGCTGATCGCCTCGCGTATCTCGGCTTCGGTCGGGTCGGGGTTGCGGTCGAGCAGCGCCCGCGCGGTGAGCATCATGCCGGGGGTGCAGAATCCGCACTGCAACCCGTGGCACTGGATGAAGCCTTCCTGCACGGGATCGAGTTCGCCGTCGATCTCCATCCCCTCGACCGTGCGTACATCGTGGCCCCCGGCCATCGCCGCGAGCGTGGTGCAACTCTTGACCGGCTCCTCGTCGATCCAGACGACACAGGTGCCGCAGTTGCTCGTGTCGCAGCCCCAGTGGGTTCCGGTCAGGCCGAGGTTGTCGCGCAGATGGTGGACGAGCAGCGTGCGCGGCTCGATGTCGCGCGTCACCTCCTCGCCGTTGATGTTCATCGTGACTTCCATGTGTGTTCCCTTCAGTTCCCTTCAGCCGTGCCCGTCGCTCGGGCGACAGCCGTGCGGAGCGAGCGGATGGTGAGTTCCTTCGCGAGGTGTGTCTTGTAGGCGACGGTGCCGCGCGTGTCGGCCGTCGGCGACGCGTTGTCGGCGGCGATCTGGCCGACCCGTGCGTACAGCTCCTCGGAAGGTTCCTGGCCGCGCAGGGCGTCCGAGATCGGGCCGATGTTGGTGAGGTTCGGGCCGACGGCGCAGAGCCCGACGCGGCCGTCGGCGATCGTGGCGCCGTCCATCGTGACCGCCGCACCGGCGGAGGCGACCGCCCAGTCGCCCGTCCGTCGCTCGACCTTGTGATATGCGCTCGACGAGTTCGGTTTGAGCGGGATCCGGATCTCGGTCAGCATCTCGCCATCGCCGACAGCGGTCTCGTAGGGGCCCTGGTGGAAGTCGCGCATCTCGACGACCCGCTCGCCCGATCCGCTGCGGATCACGCACTGGGCCTCGACCGTGTCGCACACCGCCGAGAGATCTTCTGACGGATCGGCCTGGCAGAGCGAACCGCCAAGCGTTCCCCGGTTGCGCACGACCGGATCGGCGATCACCTTCTCGGCGTCGCGGAAGATCGGGAGAACCGCAGCCAGTTCGTCACTCTCGAGCAGGTGCCGATGCCGCGTCAGCGCGCCGATGCGGACCTCGGTCGGCTCGATGCGGATGTACTCGAGCTCCGGGCTCAGATCGTTGATGTCGATCAGATACTCGGGCGTCGCGAGCCGCAGCTTCATCATCGGGAGCAGGCTGTGTCCTCCCGCGACGATGCGCGCTTCGCTCCCGAGTCGCTCCATCAGCGCGATCGCGTGATCGATACTCGTTGCCCGTTCGTATTCGAACGGTGCAGGCACCTGCATGGTGTCCCTCCTGTCGTGGTCCCCCTGGTGTCCCCGACCGGCACTCTCCGCGATTCGGCCGTGCGAGTCAATCGCGACTTCAGCAGATGCTTAACTGACCTGCGTGATGCTCCCCCATCGACTCGGGATCCGGCCGTGACGCCGACGCAGCTACGGACGTTCGCGGCGATCGCCCGCCACGGCAGCAGCAAGGCCGCGGCCGCGGAGTTGGGCGTCACCGAAGCAGCCGTGTCGGGGCAGGTCGCCGCCCTGCGCAAAGAGCTCGGCGATCAACTCTTCCATCGGTCGGGGGCCGGGCTCGGCTTCACCCCGGGAGGTCTGCGGCTGGCCTCGCGCTCGGTCGAGCTGCTCGGACTCCAGGATCTCACCCGGCGCGAGGTCAGAGCCGCCGCCGACGGTCAGCGCATCCTGCGGCTCGCCGTGTCGTCACTCTTCGGCGAACTCTGCGCACCCGGCCTGATCGAGCTGTTCTCCCGCCGGGCGGACGACATCGAGGTCGAGATGAGCGTGTGGCCGAGCGATCAATTCGCCCGGCTGCTCGCGGCGCGCGTGGTCGACGTCGCGATCGGCCCGGCGCCGACCATGCGTCGGGGTGCGGGTCGAGACGATGGGAAACGAGCCGGCGGCCGGCACGACGACGTCCGGGTGCACGAGTTCATGCGCTACCAACTCGTCGCGGTGGTGGGTGCCGACCACGAACTCGCGGCGCGCAAGGTGGCTTCGGGGATGCTCGCGGAGCGGACGTGGTTGCTCGGTCCGACCGCCGTCGATCCCTCCGGTGGAGCGTCCGCACTGCTCGAACGATTCGAGGTGCCCGAACGCAACCAGCGAATCTTC
Source organism: uncultured Ilumatobacteraceae bacterium (assembly GCA_965371355.1). Classification (GTDB taxonomy): domain Bacteria; phylum Actinomycetota; class Acidimicrobiia; order Acidimicrobiales; family Ilumatobacteraceae; genus JASJHI01. Next base: position 11,066 of record CBDUYD010000043.1, on the reverse strand, counting down.
CAGAACCACGCCGCAGCTCTGGCTGAGGCGCGTGCGGGGCGCGGCATCGCGCTCTGCGCCGCCCACGCGGTGACCGCCGAACTAGCCGACGGACGGCTCGTGCGCGTACAGGCGCCCGGGACGATGATCGACGGCACTTGGGCGACCTTCGCGTTGCGCGACGACGAGACGACATCGCTGGCCGGCGAACTCGCCCGATTCGTCTCGACCCCGCGGGCGATCCAGGCGATGCTGAGCGGCAGCGGCACCGGCATCGGCCGATTCCGACCACGGGTTCACGTCACGCTCTGGAGCTGATGCGGGTGCGCTCGGGGAGCCGGCTCGACGCGGCAGCGCCGATCAGCGAGACGGTCGCAGAGAGTACGAAGACCCAGGTGAACGAGCCGAGTGCATCGGCGAGGGCTCCCCCGATCTGGGGCGAGATCATCTGGGTGACACCGAACGCGAGGGTCGCTGCGCTGAACGCCGGACCGTACGTGTCGACGTCGGTCTGGTCGACGATATGGGCGATGATCAACGCCGGCATGCCCGAGAACATCAGGCCGATGCCGATCGCCGCGATCGCCACCCAGGGCTGGGTTCCCGTGAGTACGAGCAGCCCGCACAGCGCGAAGATCACGAACGCCATCGTCAACGTGATCCGCCGTCCGATCCGGTCGGACAAGGGTCCGAGCGAGAGGCCGCCGACCACGGTCGCCGCACCGACGAGCGAGAACATCGCGGCGGCCTCGCTCGAAGAGAACCCGGAATCGTCCTCGAGGCGGGCGACGAGGAAACCGAACACGAGGATGTAGGCGAAGCCGAACGAGGCGTAGGCGACGGTGACCGGCACCCAGCCGTCGACGGTCCGCAGCGCCGAGAACCCCCCGAACCCGCCCGCCACCGCCGGACGGTCGCCGCGCGAGCGCAACCCCGCGAACGCGCCGACCAGCACGACGACGGCGATCGCGAACTCGATCCGGTAGAGCGTCTGCCAGCCGTCGGTGTCGTCGCCGAGGATCGAGGCCATCGTGCCTGCGAACACGATCCCGATACCGATCCCCGATCCGACCAGACCGACCGCCATCCCGGCGCGTTCCGGCGGAAGGGATCGGGCGGAGATCGCCGGCGCCGGGATCCAGATGACCGCACCTCCGATCCCCATCGCGAAGAGCGCCATGCCGAGTACGGGTCCCGACGGCGCGAACCCCGCCACCCCGAGCGCGGTCGTCGAGATCACCAGCCCGATCCGGACCAGGCCGACGAGCGTCACCCTCGACGACGCCCACGAAACGGCAAGCGTTCCGAGCAGGTAGGCGGTCACGTTGAGCGTGCCGAACAATCCGGCGAGCGTGTTCGACCCGCCGAGCAGGTCGTCGCGGGCGTCGGGCAGCACCACCCCCCATGTGAAACGGCCGAACGCCTGCGCGACACAGGCCGACGCCATCACCAGACCGACGACGAGCCACACCCTCTCGGTCGCGGCCACCAACGTTGCGTCCGCCCCTGTTCGGGGGGCGGTCACGGTTCGATCACATCGAAACCATACGACCCGTCGAGGGCCGTCGGCGGTGCCGGAGCGTCGCCCTGAATCGCCCTCCACCGCGGTCGTCTACGCTTGAGCGACGCAACGAGAGGACACCCGACATGAGCGATGGCGACGTACAGCAGGCTCCCGACGATGACCCGGAGAGCTTCCTCGAGAAGGTGAAGCACGCGTTCAACGACCTCACCGAGGTGAAGGTCGTGACGATCGTCGGGAATCTGCCCGTGAGCTTCGAGTCGAAGAACGGGTCCACCGAGACGATCCTCGGCGACGACAAGATCGAGGGCGACGCGATCGTCTCGATCGTCAAGCTGCTCGACGGCGACACGACGACCGTGATCGCGCAGAACCTGGTGGACAACGCCGAGGTGCGCGCCACCCATTCCGAACAGGTGGCCACGAGCCTCGAGGTCATCCCCGGCTACCTCCAGACGCTGATCGATGCAGCCAGACAGCTGATCAACTCGTAACGGCGATGCCCAACGCGGTCAAGCGGGTCTTCGACGACCTGCTCAACATCGAGGTCAACACGATGCTCAAGTCGGGCATGACCGGACGCAAGATGCCCGCGGCGGGGCACGCGCTGCTCGACATCCACGGCGGCTACGAGGGTTGGCTCAACGCGTACAGCGTCGAGTTGAACGGGCAGTGGACGGGTTTCGTCGCCTCCGGCGGCGCCGACGCGTTCCGCGACGAGACGATCGCCGCCGGGGACAGCGAACGGTGGTGGGTGATCGAAGGCGATCAGCTGATCGACCACCTCGTGATCACACCGCCGCTCGACGGGGAGATGAACGGGATCGAGCTGTTCGAGGCGATGCGGACCCGGGCGCGGGTCGCCGAGGAGATACATCGCCTGCTCGAAGGCCGCCGTGGTTACACGGTCCGCGACGGTGGCGACGTCATGTTGAAGCGGATCGTCAAGAACTGTGATCAGCTGAAGTCGATCCTCGATCGGGCGGCACCAGCGGGGGCGGCGACGCTCACGCGGGCGTCCGCGACCGGCTTCACGAACGTCGATCTCGACGACGTTCCACGCGACGACCTGATCACGATCCGCAAGGTGTGGGAGATGGGCACCGAGGTGATCGCGATGCAGACGGTCGTCCAGCTCGACGGCGACATCGTCACCCGGCTCAACTCGGCATACGCGGCCGACCGGCACCAACCGGTCCGCGACCTGCACCGCGAAACCGTCGGGAGCGCACTCGAACACTGGCGCTACCTGGTCGAGACGCTCGTGACGATGGCCAAGAGCGCCGTCAGCGGTCTGACCTGACCACCGCGGTGGCGACCGAGCCGAGAGCGATCCGATGAGCACGCCGAGCGAGCGGGCGCAGGGCCTACTCGACGACCTGCTCAACATCGAGGTCGACGTGATCGTCGCCGACGACCTCGAACGCGGGCCGATGCCAGTCGTGAGCGGAGACGACCACGATGCGGTGATGCGATCGGTGCTCGACGGCTACGTCGAGTGGCTCGATACGCATGGTCCAGCGCTCGACGAGGCGAGTTCTTCGCTCTCGGCGAGCATTCCGAACGCGCCGGAGCAGAGGCCCGCTGATCTCGTCGAGGGACTCGAATGGGTGGAGGAGCGTGCTGCCATCGGTGAGGTACAGGCGACCCGGCTGATGGATGTCGATCAGCTCCCCGACCCTGCGTGGCCACCGATGCTGCATCGGATCCGGGGCAACGCAGCACAGCTCCGTGCGGTCGCCGAAGGCGAGGTGACCGAACAGGTCGATCGGGTGAGGATCGTCCGCAAGGCATGGGAGCTCGGGACCCACACGATCGTCGCGCAGACGGTCGTTCAGCTCGACGGCGACATCGTCGCTCGGGTCGACGAGGACTCGTTCCTCACCGACGAGCGGGCGCCGCTTCGTGCGCTGCACGCGGAAGCACTGCGCGGCGCGTTGGACAATTGGCGCACCCTGTTCGGCCTGGTGATCCAACTCGTGATGACCGCCGGCCAGGTCGTCCGAGCGCTCTGGCCGCCGCGGACCGGGCTCGCGGTGTTGAAGCAGCGATGGCGGGACCGGCGACAACGCGATGACGCGACGGGCGACCACGAGATGACCGTCCGCGACCTCCTCCGCAGGGCGACGTGGACCAAGATCCGCGCCGACTGGACCGACTTTCGCGAGACCGCGGTCGCGCTGCTCGTCGACGGGGGCACGACGATCGAATCGCCCGCCGATGGTCCGGTGTTCGCACGCACTGTCATCCAGCCCGACGGGGACGCCCTGTGGTTCGTGAGCGAGGAGGCGGCCGACGATCAGGCGCTGCTCGAAGCGCACACCTCCCGCGTCGCCGGCTGGTACGAGCGCTCGGGCGCGGCGGTTGCGACCATGCGGCAGATCGTCGCCGCGTTCCAGCGCGCCGTCGCAACTCTGCTCGCCGTGGTGTGGACCGGCGTCACCGCCGCCTCGGGGTTCGCGTGGGGCTGGTGGGCGTTGGCCGCCGGCGTCGTCGCGGCGATCGTCGGCGGCGGAGTGCTGCTCGCGTTCCGCGCCGGCCTCGGCCATTGGGTCCGCAAGGCCGTCGGTCTCGCGCGTCGATAGCCGCCGCCGGAACCCAACTCGCGACCGGCGCCGATCAGGCGATCGTTCGGTTGGCGCCCGACAGCACGACGCCGATCCGGCCACTCGCCGTCGATGGCTCCCAGCGATGGGTGATCAACGCGGCCAGGGGCGCGGCGGCGGCGGGCTCGACGGCGATCCGCAACCGGTCCCACAGCAGGTCGCGGGCCGACAGCAATTCCTCGTCGGACACGAGAGCGCTCTTCGCTCCCACCTGGGCGAGCGCCCGCCACGGAACGGCTCCGATCCTCGTCGCTCCGAGCGCGTCGGCGGCCGCACCGCCGACATCGACGTCGACGGGCTCGCCATGCGCGAGCGCCGCGGCGTAGGTCGGTGTGTCGTCGGTCTCGCAGGCGACGATCTCGGTCCGGCTCCCGAACCACGCCGCAGCACCTCCGGACAGCCCGCCTCCACCGCAGGCGAGGAGCACCGCGTCGAGCTCACCCGCCTGCTCTTCGAGCTCCATCGCACAGGTGCCCGCTCCGGCCATCACGATCGGATCGTCGAACGCGTGAATCGACGTCGCGGCATGATCGGCGAGGAATGCCTTGCTCTCCTCGTAGGCATCCTCGTAGACATCTCCGACCTGATGGATCTCGGCGCCGTACTGCACCAGGCGCGCGACCTTGGCGGGGGCCGACGTGGTCGGCACGAAGATCGTCGCCCGATGACCGAGGCGCTGCGCGGCCCAGGCGACCGCCGCGCCGTGGTTTCCACCCGACGCGGCCACGACCCCGTCTTCGGCGATCGGCTGGGTCGCGATGAAGTGGGTGGCGCCACGCCCCTTGAACGCACCGCTGCGCTGCATCAACTCGAGCTTGATGACGAGCGTCGCGTCGACGCCGAACTCCTCACCCGGCACCTCGATGATCGGGGTTCGCCTCACGTACGGGGAGATCGCCTCCATCGCCCGCTCGATGTCGGCCGGTACGACGAGGTCTGGTGGCTGAGGCATCCACCGAGTCTCGCCCAGATCGTCACCGTGGGTGACGGGTGATCCGACGAAACTCCGGACGGTATCTGATCTGATACCATCGAGTTCATGGATGCCGGCCGACTGATCCGCGAGAGCCGGGCCCGGGCCGGGCTCACGCTGCGAGAGCTGGCGGCGCGGGCCGGCACGTCGCACTCGACTCTCTCGGCGTACGAGATGGGCGCCAAGGTCCCCTCCACCGCCACGCTCGATCGGGTCGTCCGGGCGGCCGGCTTCCGGCTCGACACGACCCTGCGGCGCCGCATCAACAGCGCCAATGGGCTCTCCCGCGGCGTGGAGTTGAAGGCGGTCCTCGACCTCGCCGAGGCGTTCCCGGCACGCCACACAGCCGCGCCCGGCTACCCCGTGTTCGGGCGATGAACCTCGTCGATCGCATCGTCGAACTCCACGAGCACCTCGCCCGGGGCAATATCCCGCACGCGTTCGGCGGGGCACTCGCGCTCGCCTGGTGTACCGAACGGGCGCGGGCGACCATAGACATCGATCTCAACGTGTTCGTGCCGCCCGACCAGGCCGACACCGCACTCGCCGCCCTGCCCGACGGCGTGGCGGTCACCGATGCCGATCGCATCGCGATCGATGCCGACGGTCAGACCCGACTCTGGTGGGATCGGACACCCGTCGACATCTTCTGCAACACCACACCGTTCCATGACGATGTCGCGGGGCGGGTGAGCATCGAAGAGTTCGGTGGCGCGTTGGTGCCGTTCCTGGCGTGTCGTGACCTGGCCGTGTTCAGGGCCTTCTTCGACCGGACGAGGGACTGGGCCGACCTCGAGGAGATGGCGACAGCAGGCGCGCTCGACGTGGAGGCTGTAATCGGCGTGCTCGTGCTCTATCTCGGCGGGGACGACCCCCGCGTCGAACGTCTGCGCACCCTGGCCTGAACGGCTGGAGGCGCCGGCCACGGGTCAGTAGGAGGCGCCGAGTCCGGCTCTCGCGTCGGTCTGGATGCCGTATGGCGGGATCGGGTAGCGCAGGCCGTTCTTCGACAGGGCCTCCATCCCGTCGATCGCCTGGACGAGGTGCCCCGGCCGCAGGGCCATCAGCATCTCGTCGTCGTTGACACCGCCGTAGCGACGTTCGGCGTAGCACGGGATCGACAGGCTCGGCTCGCCCGTCGTCAGTGCGCGACCCCACGAGTCGGCGCAGGCGGATTCACCGACGCACCCCCATTCGAGCTTGCGGTAACCGGCCCACTGGAGACCGTTGATCAGGATGATCATCTGACCGGGGGTCGCGTAGATCATGCAGATGTCGGGAGGATCGAGCCGCCCCGTGCTCAGCGGCGACACCGCCATCGCTTGATACCTCCCGATCGGCACGACGTCCATCGCGTGCTGATGGATCGACGAATCCTCGACGGTCTCGAACCAGACGCCGGTCATGTGGCGGCCCGAATACCACTCGTCGTCCTGGCCGCCGAGCCCGAGCACCGCCTGGCACTGGGCGCCGACGAGATCGTCGCCGGTGATCCCGACCGTCCAGTTGAGACGTGACGCCATCGACACGATCTGATCGGCGGTGTGGATGTCGCTCGGCCTCCGGATGCGCGGCACGGCCTCCATCTCTTCGACGGTCTCGAACATCTTCATGCCGATCGGCGTCGTGCGGATCCGCAGCACGCGATCGAGCCGGGCGAGCGTCTCGGCCCAGTCGATGGTGTCGTCCCCGGTTCGGATGCTCACGCTCTGGTCGGTCATGGCTCTCCCCTGTCGTGCGCGTCTGTCGTGCGCGTCTGTCGTGGCGATGATGTCACGGGCCGGCCCGGTGACCCGGGTCGAGATCGTGCCGCTATTTGGAACCGATCGCGCCCAGCTCCCCGGCGCGCGCACCGCGGCGCCGTCACCCGCGCCGCCGGTCCGGTCATCGTGTGAGTACCAGACCGATTTGCCGCGATTGCGCGACGAGCGCCCCCGTCTCGTCCCACAACAGACCGTCCTCGATCATCCGCCCGTCGTGCAGGTCGCTCGTCGTGAGCATCCCGAGGATCCATCCCGGCGCGGGTCGGCGGCGGATGTGGGCGGTCAGCTCGATCGTCGGAACCCAACCGATGCTCCCGAGCGAACCGAACAGGCTCGGCGGGAACGCATCGGCGAACATCAGCAGCGAGCGAGGGCTGGGATCCGCGCCATCGGCGAGACGGATCCATCCGGTGACGACGGGCGTCCCCGCCTGGCCGGCCCGCGCCTGGTCCGGGTGGATCATCACGTCGAGCCGCTCGAGGATCGGGAGCTCGATGCCCTGCTCGGAACCCGACCGCACGACGCACCGATCGGGCGGCGGGATACTCGGCGGCGGCGGTCCGAACGAGGGGATCGCGTCTGAGCCCAGGCCTGCTTCGGCGTTCGGGGCCAGGTCGGCGAAGGCGGCGACGATCTCGATGCGGGTCGTGCCCGCCTGCGCCAGGGTGGCACGAGCGGTGGTGATCGTGCGACCGCTCCGGAGAATCTCGGTCGTCACCTCGGCGGGTTCGTCCCCGGTGCCGGGCCGCAGGAAGTGCGTCGTCACCGACACCGGATCGGGATGTGCACTCACCCGAGCCAGAGCGGCGAGCGCGACCGACACGAGGTAGCCACCGTTCGGATTGTCGCCGATGTTCCATCGCCCGTCGACCCGCGCCGACCAGCGGTCGCGGCCGCACGCATCGCGGCCGATCGGCTCGACCTCGGTCTCGTCGTCGAATGTGCTCACGGGCCTCCGATCGCACCCGAATCGATCAGCGCGGCGACCTCCGCGGCGGTGTAACCGGCGCCCTCGAGCACCGATCTCGTGTGCTCTCCGAGGTCGGGCGACCGCCCCTTCGGGCCGACCTCGGCGTCACGGATACGTATCGGTATCCGCACAGTGCGGTACGGCCCGGTGGCCGGGTCGTCGATCGTGGGGAACATCCCCAGGTGCGCGGCCTGCGGATCGCGCACCACCTCGTGGAGACCGAGCACGGGTCCCCACACGATCTTGTGATCGTCGAACACGACGCCCCACTCGTCGCGGGTGCGCGCGGCCAGCGCACCGTCGATCGCGGCGATCACCTCGGCCATGTTGTCGAATCGCCCCTTCGTCGTCTGCAGGCGTTCGTCGTCGAGCAGATGCTCGAGGCCGATCGCCTTGCAGAACCGCGGCCACGCCGACGGTTCGAGCATGTTGACGACGAGCCAGTTCCCGTCGCCGCAAGGGAACCGGTTGGCGGTCGCGACGACCTGCTGATCGCGCGCCCGGTGCCGCACCGGCGCGCCATCGACGGCGGTCACGCCGAAGTCCGACGCCTGGGTCCAGACCGCCGTCTCGAACAGCGAGGTCTCGACCACCTGTCCCCTGCCGGTGCGGTCGACCATCCGCAGCGCAGCGAGGATCGCCGATACGAGCGCGAGGCCCGTCGTGTGGTCACCCTGGGCGGGGCGGGCCATCGGCACGAGACCGTCGTCGCCTTCGCGCATCGCGTCGTAGAGACCCGAACGGCCGAAGAACGCTGTGACGTCATAGCCGGGCCGCCACGCCTCGGGTCCCTCTGTGCCGTACCCGGTGAGCGTCGCGTGAACGAGCCGCTCGTTGACGGCGAGCAGCCGGTCGGGATCGAGTCCGAAGCGCTGCTGGCGACGCGGCAACAGGTTGCAGAGGAACACGTCGGCATCGCGACACAACCTGCGCACGACGTCGGCACCGGCATCGGTGTCGAGCGCGACCGCCGCCGAGCGCTTGCCCCGGTTGTCGACGTCGAACTGGAGATCGCGCTCGCCGAGAGCGCCGTCCACCTTGGCCGGTCGACTCATCCCGCGCATCGGATCGCCGCCGAGAGGCTCGACCTTGATCACATCGGCGCCCAGATCGGAGAGGATCGCGCCGGCGCTCGGGGCGGCCATCCAGTTGTCGACCTCGATCACGCGGACGTCGTCGAGCGGTGCGGCCATCTCATCTCCCACGATCGTGATCATTGCCGATCCATCGTCCCCAGTACCACGTCGTGGCGTCTCGGCGTCGAATCCGTCGGAATCCGAGGGGATCGACGCCGGGAGTTGCCGATCGAGGTCCGTCGACGCGAGAGGTAGCGTCGCCGCATGGCATACGCACCGTCCGATCGCCAGTACTACGACGCCGACAGCCACATCATGGAGCTGCCGAACTTCCTGATCGACTACGCCGACCCCGATGTCGCCGAACTGCTCGAACCGGTGAGCTACTCGGCGTCGCTCGTCACCGACGAGGAGGTCTCCGCAATCGTCGCCAACGCTGGAAAGCACACCGCCGCCCACGTCGAAGCGCAGATCGCGTTGGGTGAACGGCTGATCGCCGAGTCCAAGGAGATCCAGGGTCTCGGAGCGTTCGACCGCGGCGACCGATCGACGGCACTCGACATACTCGGGTTCACCCGCCAACTCGTGTTCTCCACGCACAGCGTCAAGCCGATCTTCCACCCCTCGAAGAACATGACCGACCAGCTGCGCTACGGGGCGACCCGCGCCCACAACAGGGCGATGCGCGACTTCTGCGCCGACGACCCGCGGTTGATGGGCGTCGCGGCGATCCCGACCAACGACGTCGAACATGCACTCACCGAGCTCGACTGGGCGCTCGAGGCCGGTCTCGAGGCGGTCTGGGTTCCACACGGCCTCGTCGCCGACCGCTCCCCCGGACACGTCGACCTCTACCCCTTCTGGGAGCGCCTCGCCGACGCCCGCGTCCCGTTCGTGCTGCACGTCGGCGGCGCACCACTGCAGCTCGACCCGGGCTGGGCCAACACCGGCCGCCCCGCCGCCCGCGACTGGATGGGCGGCGGCGAGAACATCCGCAGCAAGGACATGGCCGTCCTCCACCAGGGTCCCGAGACGTGGGTCTCGATGATGGTGCTGGACGGCATCTTCGAGAGGTTTCCAGACCTCCGCGGCGCCGCCGTCGAGTTGGGCGCGGGCTGGGTGCCCGCGATGCTCGACCGGCTCGACTACACCGTGCGCGCGTGGAGCAGGGTCGACCAGTACCTCGCCCAACTCGAGCACACGCCGACCGAGACGCTGCGCGCCCAGATGGGATTCACACCGTTCGTGTTCGAGGACATCGGCGCGCTCGTCGACAGCTCGCACGACGACCTCTACCTGTTCTCGAGCGACTACCCCCATGTCGAGGGAGGCCGCGATCCGATCGGCCGATTCGAGAAGTCACTCGGCGATCGGCCCGCCCCGGTCCGCGACAGGTTCTACGCCGACAACTTCCTCAAGCTCTGGCCCGACGCACGCGCCGCAGCCTGAACCACAGCGGTTGATGTCGTTCTCGGTCCGGTGTTCGAGCTGATCCGTCGAAATCGGGACCGAGAACTCGCAGGTCAGCTCGTGTACGTCTGGAGCTGGCCGCCGTCGGCGGCGAGCCGTTCGAGCAGCGGTGAGAGTTCCCAATGGCGGCCTCCCAGACGGTCGCCGTAGTCCTTGATCTTGTCGACGATCTCGGCGAGCCCGACCGAGTCGGCCCAGTACATCGGACCGCCCCGGTACACCGGCCAGCCGTAGCCGTTGACCCAGACGACGTCGATGTCGCTGCCGCGGATGGCGATGCCCTCGTCGAGGATCTTCGCCCCCTCGCCAACCATCGGGTAGAGGCACCGCTCGAGCACCTCCTGATCGGTGATCTCGCGCTGCTCGATGCCCTTGCCGATCGCGAAGTCGCGGATCAATTGCTCGACCTCGGGGTCGGGCGTCGACGCCCGGGTGTCGGGGTCGTAGGTGTAGTAGCCACGCCCGTTCTTCTGGCCCCGGCGGCCGTTCTCGCAGAGCACCTCGCGCACGGTCGAACTCGACGAGGTCTCCTCCTTCCAGCCGATGTCAAGCCCGGCGAGGTCGCTCATCGCGAACGGACCCATCGGGAATCCGAACTCGTAGAGCACGCGGTCGACCTGCGCCGGTGTCGCGCCCTCGAGGATCATCTTCTCGGCCTCGGCGCCGCGCGTGAACAGCATCCGATTGCCGACGAACCCGTTGCACAC
>CBDUYD010000042.1:0-19272 GCA_965371355.1 uncultured Ilumatobacteraceae bacterium | reverse complement strand
CCTCACCCTCCTCCCACCCGAGATCGGTGATCTCGACACGCTCGTCCTCCTCGATCTCAACGAGAACGGCTTGACGGAGCTCCCGAGCACGATCGGTGGCCTCACCGCCCTCGTCGAGCTCTACGTGCTCGGCAACGAGCTCACATCCTTCCCCGATGAGATCAATGCGCTCGTCAACCTCGTCGTGCTCAGCTCGGCCAGCAACGACCTTGCATCGCTCCCAGCCGATCTCAGCGGACTCGCGAATCTCCAACAGCTCCTGCTGAGCCGCAACGCTCTCACCGCGCTCCCGGCGGGCTTCGGCAGCCTCACCGGCCTGCGGGCCCTCGACCTGAGGCTCAACCAGCTGAGCACGCTGCCGATCTCGATCGGCAGCCTCACCCAGCTCACCAGCCTCACCGTCAGCGAGAACAAGCTCACCTCGCTACCCGACGAGATCGGGTCGTTGACCGCGCTGACGTTCCTCGACCTCAACGACGCGGCCGGTGTCGACAACCTCCTCACCAGCCTGCCGATCCAGATCGGCAACCTGACGGCGCTCACCTTCCTCAACGTGGCTGGCAACGGCCTTACGACGCTGCCGACCCAGATCGGCAACCTGACCGCACTCGAGTCGCTCTACGCCGGCAAGAACCCGCTCACGGCCATACCGACGGAGATCGCGAGCATGACGGCGCTCAAGACGCTCTGGCTCGACCAGGATCTGCTCACGTCCTTGCCGACCGAGATCGGGTCGCTGGTCAACCTGACGAGTCTCCATGTCGGCGAGAATCAGATGTCCGGCGACATCACGGCCACCATGACCTCGCTGAACACAGCGAACACGCTCTCTGCACTGACGCTGCACGGAAACACCGGGTGCCTGACGATCACCGACCCCACGGTCGAGGCCTGGGTGGTGGCGCTCGACCCGACCTGGGACAACGGCTGCCCGTAGCCACCCCGAGGTCCGCCCGCAGCATTCAGAACGTGACGACGCTGCGCAGCACCTCGCCACGCTCCATCTTGTGGAACGCGTCCTCGACGCCGTCGAGGTCGATCGTCTCCGAGACGAACCCGTCGAGATCGAGCCGACCCTGGAGGTACAGGTCGATCAGCATCGGGAAGTCCCGCGACGGGAGGCAGTCGCCGTACCACGACGATTTGAGCGCACCGCCACGCCCGAACACATCTAGGTAGGGCAACTCGAGGGTCATGTCCGGCGTCGGGACCCCGACGAGGACGACGGTGCCGGCGAGGTCGCGGGCTTCGAACGCCTGCTTGTAGACCTCGGGCCGACCGATCGCCTCGATGCAGACGTCGGCCCCGAATCCGCCGGTGACCGAGCGGACGAACTCGACCGGATCGGCCGTCGCCGAGTTACAGACATGGGTGGCGCCGAACCCTCTCGCCCAGTCGAGCTTGCGGTCGTCGATGTCGACCGCCACGATCGTCGAAGCCCCAGCCAGCTTGGCGCCGACGATGGCGCCGTTGCCGACGCCACCGCACCCGAACACGGCGACCGACTGTCCTCGCGAAACGCCGCCGGTGTTGATCGCCGCGCCGATACCGGCCATCACGCCGCAGCCGAGGAGTCCCGCCGCGGTGGCCGGTGCCGCCGCGTCGACCTTCGTGCACTGGCCTGCGGCGACGAGCGTCTTGTCGCAGAATGCTCCGATGCCGAGCGCAGCCGAGAGTTCGGTGCCGTCGGTCAGCGTCATCTTCTGGGATGCGTTGTGGGTGTCGAAGCAGAACTGCGGCTCGCCACGCTCGCAGGCGCGGCACTGTCCGCACACCGCCCGCCAGTTGAGGATGACGTAGTCGCCCGGCGCCACATCGGTCACGTCGGGACCGACCGACTCGACCACACCTGCCGCCTCGTGCCCGAGGAGGAAGGGGAACTCGTCGTTGATCCCACCCTCGCGGTAGTGGAGGTCGGTGTGGCACACCCCGCACGCCTGGATCGCGACGACGGCCTCGCCGGGTCCGGGGTCGGGAACGACGATCGTCTCGATCGAGACGGGCTCACCCTTCGCTCGAGCGATCACTCCACGCACCTGCTGGCTCATACGTCCGAAGCTAGCCGAGCCCGGCGCCGACGATCAGAACAGACGGAGTTCGTCGGGTTTCATCCCGCGGAGTTCGTCGTAGTCGATCTCGACCCAGCTGAACCCGCGCGACTCGGCGAGCACTCTCGCTTGCGGTTTCACGATCTGGGCGACGAACACGCCGCGCACCTCGCCGAGCGACGAGTCGAGTTCGAGTCGCTCGATGTAGCGGGCGAGCTGTTCGACGCCGTCGATCTCGCCGCGTCGTTTCACCTCGACGGCGACGACCATGTCATCGCAATCGCGACAGACGAGGTCGACCGGTCCGATCGCGGTGGGGTACTCGCGACGCACAAGGGTGAGCCCGCTCTCGATCGCGTCGGGGCTGGCCGCCAGCAGCTCCTGGAGATGGGCCTCGACGCCGTCCTTCTGGAGTCCGGGATCGTCGCCGAGTTCGTGATCGATGTCGTCGAACACCTCGTGCAGCCTGATCGTCAGCGTCTCCTTCTTCGGGTTCGTGATCACCCAGCGCTCGCCCTCGTCGACGAGCGTGTTGGGCGAGTTCATCCAGTTCAGGGGCTTGTAGGCGCCCCCGTCGGCATGGATCGCGACGCAGCCGTCGGCCTTGACCATGATGAGCCGGACCGCCTCGGGGAGGTGGGCGTCGAGCCGACCCGAGTAGTCGACCGAGCAGCGGGCGATCACCAGGCGCACGCGTCGGACGCTACCGGCTCGGCGCCCCGCTCAGCGTGACGACTCGACGTGCTCGCGCATCCGCTTCTGGATCAACTCGCGCCGTCGCTGCAGATCGCGATAGGTGAGCGAGTCGACCGACGGATCCAGGCCGAACCCGGCCTTGACGCCGTCGAGGTCGAGTTCGACCTCGTCCGGGTCCATGCCGAGCTCCCTCCCGAGCTGTTCACCGTGCTTCTCGGCGAACAGCATCGAGATGTTCGTGACCTCGGCGAGCAGGTCGAGATCGGGTGCGAGACGCGCGATGGCACCATCGAGGAACACCAGGTTCTTCACGTAGAGCATCAGTTCCTTCGGAAGCTTGGCTCCGTATCCGAGGAGCGCTTTGACCACGCGCTGCATCTCGTGCACCATCTCCTCGCCGGTGAGCGTCGTCGGATCGATCACCTCCTGATCGAGGCGCAGGTCGTGGATCACGGCCTGTATATCGGTGTCGGGCGGGAGCGCGCCGAGGTCGCGGAGCGCAGCCATCTGCGCGGTGATGTCGTTCATCGTCGCGCCCATCAGCATGCGCAGGAAGGCGTTGCGTCGCTGCGGTGTGAGACGGCCGACGATGCCGTGGTCGAGCAGCGCGGTGCGTCCGTCGTCGAGGACGAACAGGTTCCCCCCGTGAAGGTCCCCGTGGAAGATCCCGATGATCATCGCTCCCTCCATGAACGCGATCATCGCCGTTCGCACGACGTCCTCGGTGTCGATGCCCGCCTCTTGCATGCCGGCGACGTCGTCGAAGTTGAACCCGTGGATCCGCTCCATCACGAGCACGCGCCGCGTGACGAGTGTCGGATGCGGACGCGGGACGATGTAGCGGTCCTGGTCGAGGTCGCGGAGCATCGTCGCGATGTCGAGCATGTTCGCCGCCTCCATCCGGAAGTCGAGTTCCTCGACGATCGTCTCGGCGAACAGTTCGACGAGGGCCGGGGGATTGGCGAGAGCGGACACCGAGATGCGGCCGACCAGGTGCGGCGCGAGCCACGCCATGACGCGGAGGTCCTTGCGGACGAGGCGAGACACGGCGGGCCGCTGTACCTTGACGACGACCTCCTCACCGCTGCGGAGTCGAGCGGCGTGCACCTGGGCGATCGAAGCAGCCGCCAGCGGCGCTTCGTCGAACCACTCGAAGATGTCGGACAGGCGGGCGCCGAGATCCTGTTCGACCGTGAGGCGGATCGCGTCGAACGGCTCGGGGGGAACCTGGTCGCGGCACTTCTTGAACTCGCCGACGAGTTCGGGCGGGAACAGCCCCTCTCCCGACGAGATGATCTGACCGAGCTTGATGTAGGTCGGGCCGAGCGCCTCGGCGGCCAGCCTGAGGCGCTTGGAGATGTCGGCCCGGCTCGCCTCACTCGACTCGAAGCGCCCGCGGCGCTTGTCGACGAGCCACGGCACGAGTGCGCCACCGAGTCGCCGCACGACCGTGCCGACCCGGGCGCCGGGCGGGAACCTCCGCGGTGCCGTGAGCACCGGCACCTCGGCGCGCGCATCGCGGCGCAGCGTCTCGGCGAGCCGGAGCCATCGGATCTCGTCGCGATCGAGCACCCACGGCCCCTCGTCGGTGAAGGCCGCCCAGGAGCAGTCGGGGGAGTTGACCATCGCTACATCATGGCGGCTGATCCGGGCGAAATGCTTCCGGATCTGACAACATCGCCGCGATGGACGATCGCCCTTTCAACGTGCTCGGAATCCAGCAGATCGCGATCGGCGGCCTGGACAAGACCGCGCTCACCGGGCTCTGGAGCGGGATGTTCGGCATCGAGAAGCTCGGCGACTACGTCAGCGAGTCCGAGAATGTCGACGAGGACATCCTGCGTCTCGGCCGCGGCACGCACGCCGTCGAGATCGACCTGATGCAGCCGCTCGACCCCGATCGGTCACCGAAGGTGCACGTTCCGACCCTCAACCACATCGGCTTGTGGATCGACGATCTTCCCGGGGCGGTCGAATGGCTGACCGAGCAGGGAATGCGTTTCACCCCCGGTGGGGTCCGTAAGGGTGCCGCTGGCCACGACGTGTGCTTCATCCACCCGAAGGGCAACGACACGATGCCGCGCAGTGGCGAGGGTGTGCTGATCGAACTCGTCCAGGCCCCGCCCGAGGTGATCGCCGCGCTCTGCTGACACCGAGCACCGACCACGGGCCCTTCGGCGTTTGTGTCGGCGAATATCGGTGGCGTAGCGACTCTCGCCGACACAAACCGCGATTGCCGACAGGTCGCTGATCAGAACGCGGGTGGCCGCTTGTCGCGCAGCGCGGCGACACCTTCGCGGTACTCGGCGGTCGCCATCGCTTCGCCGAGCAGGCGGATCGAGTCGTTCACCGACGCGGCGGGATCGTGGCGGAGCAGGTCGGTCGCCAGTTGCCGCTTGGTCACCGTCACGGCGTTCGGCCCGGTGGTCGAAGCGAGCAGCCGGGCGTAGTCGGTGGCCGCGGCGAGCGTCGCCTCTCCATCGTCGGCGACACCGTTCCAGAGACCCCACTCGGCGGTCTCGGCGCCGGTCACGATGCGCCCCGAGAGGAGCAGGTCGTTGGCGCGGGTCGTGCCGATCAGCCGGGGGAGGGTCCAGCTGAGGCCGTACTCGGCGGGAAGGCCGAGCTTCGGCGCAGCGGTGGTGAGCTTGGCGCCGGCGGCGACGAAGCGCAGGTCGCAGAATGAGACGAGGGCGAGTGCAACGCCGGCGCAGGCGCCGTTCACGGCGGCGATGATCGGCAACCGGTACCCGAGTTGCCAGGCGAAGTCGGCGTCGATGCGTTCGTCGCCGTCGCCGCCACCGGGACGAGCCGGTTCCGCCGGCAGGCCCGTGTCGTAGCCACCGCGCTCGGCGTGCCCCTCGAGCGCTTTGGAGTCACCGCCGACGGAGAACGCCGGAGGTGTGCCCGTGACAACGACCGCGCGGACGTCGTCGCGATGTTCGAGATCGGCCATCACCAGGCGGTACTCGGTGTGCATCGTGCCGGTCCATGCGTTGTGACGATGGGGCCGATCCAGCCAGAGGGTCGCGATCCGGTCGACGACCTCGCAACGGACGGCGGTAAGTTCGGTCGTCACCACGCCGGCCCGATCATCCCCACAGCGCCTTGAGGACGGATTCGGCGAGTTCGGGGCGACACACGAAGAAGTCCGGCAGCCAGGGATCGCGTTCGTTGTAGACGAGCGGGCGTCCGTCGATGCGGCTGGCGTGCAGGCCGGCCGCAAGGGCGACGGCGGCCGGCGCAGCCGAGTCCCACTGGTACATCCCGCCGTCGTGAACGTAGATGTCGGCGTGACCCAGCAGGATCGACATCGCCTTGGCCCCGGCGGATCCGAGCCGGACGGCGTCGCAGCCGAGCCCCTCGGCGACGAGGACTGCCGCGTACGGTGCGCGTGACCGCGAGGTCACCAGCCGCGGCCGGTCGCGGTCGAACTCGGGAATCGGGCTCGGCGGATCGGTGGTGAACGTGCGCTCGATCGCGGGCAGGCTGACCGCCCCGGCGACGAATCGATCGACCGACCACAGCGCGACGTGGACGGCCCAGTCGCTGCGGCCCTCCTCGCCGTACTCGCGGGTCCCGTCGAGCGGGTCGATGATCCAGACCCGATCGGAGTCGTAGCGGCGGGGATCCTCCGCACCCTCCTCGGAGAGCACCGCGTCAGAAGGCCGGTGGATCGCGAACTCCTGCGCCAGGTATTGTTGGCTGACGGCGTCACCGGCATCCTTGACGTCCCAGGTCGAGGCGCCCGCGGCGAACATCCGCTCGCGGAGATCGACGAGTCGTCGCCCGGCGTCGGTCGCCAGCCGCGCGGCGAGTTCGGCGTCGGTCTCGCGGTCGGGCATCGGGACAGTCTGCCAGCGCAGCACCCGGAGTCACCGATCGCGAGTCACCCCGCCGCCCGGGCGCGACCACCTAGGCTCCGCGTCCGTGTCCGGCGCTCCCCCCGACCTCGATCCCGAACTCGACTTCAGGGGCTCACGCCGCCTGACCGGCGTCGAGGAGTGGGTCTGGTACCTCGTGGCCGGCCTGAGCTACATCGTCCTCGGTATCTGGCACAAGTGGCTGCTCAACTGGTTCATCGGGCCGGTGTGGCTGATCGCGATCATCCTCATCGGTCCGTGGCTCACAGACCGTCTCGGCATCACGAACCGCGGCAGGTCGAGGGCTGACCGCCGATGAGTTGGGCCGCCCACCAGTTCGAGATCTACGCCATCCAGGCGCACCTCCCGAAGAAGATGATCGGCAAGGTCAGCTTCTGGGCGATCTTCCTCGGCGACTTCACGCCGGACTTCCTCTCGAAGTTCTGGGTCTACGGGTTCACCTTCAACGGCACGAGGTACGGCGCGGAGGTTCCCCACCAGTGGCACCGGGGGTGGCCGGGGATGGGGTTCACCCACACCCTGTTCTTCGGGATCATCATCGCCGCGGTGCTTTGGTTGTGGAAGCGGAACCGCGCATTCACCGTCGGCTACCTGCTCGGCTTCGCGGCGCACGCACTGACCGACATCAGCGACTCGGTCGGCACGATGTTGCTCTTCCCGGTCACCGCCCTGAACTGGTCGATGCAGACCTGGGCGTACGCGGCGACCGTCGACGGTGGCAAGTACCTCGATGCGGCCGCGTACTACTCGAGCCTCGGTCTGGTGATGGACCTGTTCTGGCTGGCGGTCGTGCTCGTCGGATGGCGGGTGCTCACCCGCGAGTACTGGCGCGTGAACATCGTTCCTGCCGACGCCCGGGTCTGGGCGTTCTTCGGACGCTTCCTGCCCGAGCGCGGCCTGATCGCGCTCTATCGCGCGACGTTCTTCTACGGCATTTGCCGGCTCATCTCGTGGAGCGCTTGGACGCGCGTCGTGGCCCAGCCGACGATCGATGGCGTCAAGCGCCGCGGCTTCCCGATCGACCTGTCGTGGACCGGGCCGTGGTGGCTCGACGCGCGCTCGCTCCCGCACGTCAACCCGTGGATCGCCCTCCCGGTGGCGTTGGCGCTGTTGGCGCTCGTCTACTGGGTGCTCAGCAGGCTCTGGGAACCGATGGGCCGGGCCGAGGCCGAGCGCAGGCGGGAGCGGGCACGCTCGGAGAACGGAACCCACGATGGGTCCGGCGTCCACGACTCGGCCTGAGCGACCGCATCGACGCCGAGCGCTTCGACCGGATCGAGATCGAGTGCGCGAAGGAACGCCACGGTACGTACGTCATGCGCCACCGGATCGGGTTCGGGGGCGAGGCCGGCGCTCGCGAGAGCACGGTGCACCGGACCCCGCACGAAGTAGCCGACCGCGGCGGCGGCCGCCAACGTCGCCTCGGCGTTGCTCATGCAGTTCACACACATGGCCGCAATGGTAGGTCATCGCCGGCCGAGGGATACGCTCGATCGGTGCGATGGCGGAACTGATCGACTCGAGCGCGGTTCGGGCCGCGGGCTACCTCGTCGTCGCGATCTTGGCCACGCTCGCCGCGTTCGCCGACCGAGCGGCACCCGAACAGGTTCATGGGCGGCTCTGGCGATTCAGCTTGTTGCTGGCCGCACTCCTGCTGATGTTCCTGGCGGTGGCCTCGTACGGCGACTTGAGTGACGTCCTCACCGGATTCGGCCGCGAGCGGGCGCGGAGCGCCGGCTGGTACGACACCCGGCGCGGCGTCCAGGGCGGTGTCGTCGTCACCCTTTTCACCTTGTGGTGCGTCTCGGTGCTCGTGTCGATCTACGCGGTGCCGAGCCGCCGGCGGAGCTACCTCCCGGCGGTGATCGGATTGTTCACGCTCTGGGGGTTCGTGGCGTTACGCCTCGTCTCGTACCACGACATCGATGCCGTTCTGTACCGGCGTCACCTCGGCGGCGCCCGCATCGTGGCGGTCGTCGAAGTGGGATTGTTGATGGCGACGGCCGCCGCGTTCGTGTACGCGCTGGTGCGCTCGGCGCGGATTACGCGAGTTTCTTGTACTTGATGCGCGTCGGCTGATCGGCAGCCGCGCCGAGTTGCTTGTGGCGGTACTCCTCGTACTCGCTGAAGTTGCCCTCGAACCACCTGACCTGGCTGTCGCCCTCGAAGGCGAGTACGTGGGTGGCGATGCGATCGAGGAACCAGCGATCGTGGGAGATCACCACGGCGCAACCGGGGAACGACTCGAGCCCGGCCTCGAGAGCCCGCAGCGTGTCGACGTCGAGGTCGTTGGTCGGCTCGTCGAGCAGCAGCACGTTGCCGCCCGACTTGAGGAGCTTGGCGAGGTGCAGCCGATTGCGTTCGCCGCCCGAGAGGTCACCGACGCGCTTGCCGTGATCGGTGCCCTTGAAGTTGAAGCTCGACACGTAGGCCCGCCCGTGGATCTCGCGGCCGCCCACGACGAGGTGGTCGAGACCGCCGGTGATCTCGTCGTACACCGTCGCGTCGGGGTCGAGGTCGTCGCGGTCCTGGTCGACGTACGAGAGCTCGACGGTGTCGCCGATCTTGATCGAGCCGGCGTCGGGCTCTTCGCGTCCCGCGAGCATCTTGAAGAGGGTGGTCTTGCCGGCACCGTTGGGACCGATGATCCCGACGATGCCCGCCGGCGGCAGCGTGAACGAGAGATCCTCGATCAGTAGCCGATCACCGAATCCCTTCCGCAACCCGTCGATCTCGATGACCGTGTCGCCGAGTCGCGGTCCCGGCGGAATCGCGATCTCGAGCTTGCTCGCCCCGGGGTCGGCGGAGCGCGCCTCGGCGTCGAGCTTCTCGTAGGCGGCGAGACGGGCCTTGCCCTTCGCCTGCCGTGCCTTCGGCGCCATGCGCACCCATTCGAGTTCGCGTTGCAGCGAACGTTTGCGGGCGTCGTTGGATCGTTCCTCGAGTTCGAGGCGTGCCTGCTTCTGTTCGAGCCAGCTCGAGTAGTTGCCCTCGAAGGGGATGCCACGGCCCCGGTCGAGTTCGAGGATCCACTCGGCGACGTTGTCGAGGAAGTAGCGGTCGTGGGTGATCGCGACGACGGTGCCCGAGTAGTCCTGCAGGAAGCGTTCGAGCCAGTCGACCGACTCGGCGTCGAGGTGGTTGGTCGGCTCGTCGAGGAGTAGGAGGTCCGGGCGCGAGAGCAGGAGCCGACAGAGTGCGACCCTGCGTCGTTCGCCGCCGGAGAGCACCGAGACGTCGGCATCGTCGGGTGGGCACCGCAGCGCGTCCATCGCGATCTCGACGTTGCGTTCGAGGCTCCAGGCGTCGGTCGCCGTGATCTTGTCCTCGAGTCGGGCCTGTTCCTTGCCGATCTTGTCGTAGTCGGCGTCGGGATCGGCCCACATCGCCATCACTTCTTCATACCGGTCGATGATCGACTGGACGTCGGCGACGCCGTCCATCACGTTGCCCTTGACATCCTTGTCGGGATCGAGCTGCGGTTCCTGGGGGAGGTAGCCGGCGGTGAACCCCGGCGTGAGGCGGGCCTCACCGGAATAGCCGTCGTCGAGACCGGCCATGATCCGCAGGAGCGATGACTTGCCGGCGCCGTTCGATCCGAGCACACCGATCTTGGCGCCGGGGTAGAACGACAGTGAGATGTTCTCGAGGACCGTCTTGTCGGGCGGGTAGTGCCGGGCGAGCTTGTAGGCCTGATAGATGAATTCGTGCGCCATGGTGGGCGCGAGGCTACCGAGGGAGAAACGGTGCCGTCAGTGCCGCTTGACGCCGCCGTACTTCATCCGGGTGTCGTTCATCGAGGCGGGTCGGGCCTCGTCGTCGGCGATCGAAGCCGCGACGACCTCGCCGACGAACAGCGTGTGTGTTCCGAGATCGAACGAGTGGCGAACCTCGCAGTCCATCCAGGCGACGGCCTCGGTGAAGACCGGCGCGCCGGTGACGGCGGTCGTCACGGGTCGGCCGTTCAGCGTCTCGCCGTCGTCGGTTGCCGGCTTCGAGAACTTCACGAAGACGCGAGTGTCGTCCGCGTTCCAGAGGTTCACGGTGAAGCTCCCACCGTCGGAGATCAGCCGGTGGGTGACCGCTCCGTTGTCGACTCCGACCCCGATGAGCACCGGTTCCATCGACAGCTGCGTGATCCAACTCGTCGTCATCCCGTTGCGCTGGTCACCTGCGCGAGACCCGACGAGGGCGAGCGCGTTCGGGATCTTCCATGTGACCCGATTGAGCAACTCATCGTCGACCGGCATGTCATCAACCTACGAGCCGGGCGATCGTGTCGTTGAACTCCGACACGGTGCGCTCGATGATCTCGGCGACCGACTCGACCGACTCGATGCGTCCGGCCACCTGACCGGACAGAGCGATCGCGGCGTTCATGTCGCCTCCGAAGTAGAGCGCCTGCGGGTCACCGAAGTCGCCGAACACGTTGTGGGTCGCCTCGACCAGCCGCTCGGAGCGTTCGGTGCGCAGCGCCCGCAGCGCGGGGGAGTGGAGCTGGTTGAGGAAGAGCGTGTCGGTCTCGGCGGCGTCGATGATCGCCTGCTTCCAGTTCTGGTGCACGGGCGATTCGGCAGAGGACACCATGCGCGTGCCCATCTGCACGCCCTCGGCACCCAGCGCGAATGCCGCGGCCATCGTCGCTCCGTCGGTGATGCCACCCGCGGCGATGATCGGCACGTCGACCGACGAACGGACGAGCGGGAGCAGGACCATCGTCGACACGGGTGTCGGACTCTTGAAGCCGCCGCCTTCGCCACCCTCGACGACGAGCCCGTCGACTCCGGCGTCGACCGCCTTGAGAGCGGCCCTGAGCGTCGGTACGACGTGGTACACGGTCAGCCCGGCGTCTTTGAGGATCGAGGTGTACTTGGTCGGTGAGCCGGCCGAAGTGGTGACGAACTCGACGCCCTGGTCGATCACGAAGTCGGCGATCGCGGGGTCGCGGACGAACGCCTGGGCGATGTTGACACCGAATGGGCGATCGGTGAGGTCGCGCATCTTGCGGATCTCGTCCTTCACCGCGTCGAGTTCGCCCGACGAGGTCTCGATGATCCCGCACCCTCCGGCCCTCGAGACGGCGGACGCGAGTTGTGAGCGGGCGATCCAACCCATCGGAGCTTGCACGATCGGAATACTGACGCCCAGGTCCCGGCTCACCCGGTTGTCGAAGGCGGCCGGCAGGTCGTGATTCGAAGACGTCATGGCGGTCATCATGGCGTCGCTCGCGTCGCGGATGGCAACCGTGCCCACACCCGTGGGAGACTCGGGCGGTGTCGAGCAACCATCTCGTCGGTGACGAGTTGATCGAAGCGTTCCGGCGTGACGGAGCCGTCGTCATCCGCGACGCCGTCGACTCCGACGCCCTCGCACTACTCGCCGAAGGCGTCGAGCACAACCGCCTGCACCCGTCGAAGTGGTCGCACTGGTACACCGACGCCGACTCGGCGGTGGGCTTCTGGTCCGACTACGTGACCTGGCCCGAGGTCGAGGCGTACCGCGCGGTCGTGTTCGAGTCGTCGCTCGCCGCGCTCGCCGGCGCGCTGATGGGGTCGAGCACGGTGCGGTTCTTCCACGAACACGTGCTCGTCAAGGAGCCGGGAGCCGCCGAGCGCACCCCATGGCATCACGATCAGCCGTACTACTGCGTCGACGGAGATCAGAACGTGAGCATGTGGATCGCGCTCGATCCGGTGCCCGCGTCCTCGGGCATGCGCTTCATCGCCGGCTCGCATCGCTGGGGACGCTGGTTCATCCCGCGCCGGTTCGTCGACCACGTCCCCTACGCCGCCTCCGACGGTCGGTTCGAGGTCGTCCCCGATCTCGACGCCGACCTCGATGCCCACCGCGTCCTGTCGTTCGACGTCGAACCCGGCGATCTCATCGCGTTCCACTACCGCACGTTGCACGACGCTCCCGGCAACGAACTCGCGACGCGTCGCCGGGCGGTGAGTCTGCGCTGGCTCGGCGACGACGCGACGTTCGCGACCAGGCCGTGGCAGGTTTCACCGCCGTACGAACCCGATGGACTAGTCATCGGTGGCCCGCTGGAGGGCGACCCCCGCTTCCCTCTGGTCCTGCCGGGTCCCGCGCAATGATCCCCGTCGCGCCATTCGGTTCCACCGGCCACCGCTCGACCCGCGTGATCTTCGGTGCGGCCGCTCTCGCGAGGATGAGCCAGGATCGTGCCGACGCGACCCTCGCCGCCGTGCACGACTGGCGGATCAACCACATCGACACGGCGGCCAATTACGGCGAGTCGGAGCTCCGTCTCGCCCCCTGGCTCCGCGAGCATCGCGACGACGTTTTCCTGGCGACGAAGACCCACGAGCGCGAGGGGGCGGCCGCCCGGGCCGGACTCGAGCGGTCGCTCGGGCGGATGGGCGTCGATCGGGTCGATCTCATCCAGCTCCACAACCTGGTCGAGCCCGACGAATGGGCGGCGGCGTTCGCTGCCGGCGGAGCGGTCGGTGCACTCGCCACGGCGCGTGACGAGGGACTCGTCTCAAACATCGGTGTGACCGGCCACGGACTCCGCATCGCGGGAGCACATCTCAGGAGTCTCGAGCGATTCGACTTCGCGTCGGTGATGTTCCCGGTCAACTACGCACTGCTCGAACTACCCGCGTACCGCGCCGATGTCGAACGACTGCTCGCCGTGTGCGGCGAACGCGCGATCGCAGTGCAGACGATCAAGTCGATCGCACGTGGGCGATGGGACTCCGAGGTCACCAGACGCTTCAGCTGGTACGAACCGATCTCCGATCCCGCTGCGATCGGCCGGGCGGTTCGCTTCGTGCTCGCCCATCCGCAGATGTTCCTCAGCACGACGAGCGATGCTCGTCTGCTCGAGAGTGTCGTCGCCGGCGCGCAGGTCGAGATGCCCGACGAGGTGATCGTTGCCCCCGACGCGCGTGCGCTGCGCGCCGACGTCGACGACTTCGGTATCACGCCGCTCTTCGACGGCGCCGAACTCGAACGAATCTGAGCCCACCTCGAGCGGCTGGGTACGCTGTCGGCGTGGGAGCACCAGAGACCCAGGGCGCCGGCTTCGGAGCGAACTCGTGGCTCGTCGAAGAGATGTACGAGCGGTTCGTCGACGATCCGTCCGCCGTCAGCGAGTCATGGCAGGACTTCTTCGCCGACTACCGCTCGCAGGCTCCGAGCGTGGCGGCGGCCGCGGCGGCATCCAGCGAAGTCCGCTCGATCGCCGAGGGCCACGGAGCACCGGCACCTGCACCCGCCGCCCCCGTGGTGGTGGTCGAGCCCGAGCCCGAACTGGAGCCCGAGCCCGAGCCCGAGCCCGGCACGCCGATCCGCGGTGCGGGCGCGGCGATCGCCGCCAACATGGAACGCAGCCTCGGCGTTCCGACGGCGACGAGCTTCCGCGACATCCCGGCGAAGCTGCTCGAGGTCAACCGCAAGGTGATCAACGGGTTCCGCGCCCGTTCGGGACAGACCAAGGTGAGCTTCACGCACCTCATCGGCTACGCGATCGTGCGGGCGATCGCCGACCAGGTCCCGGCGATGAAGAACAGCTTCGTCGAAGGCGCCGACGGCAAGCCCCGACTCGTCAAGCACGATCAGGTCAACCTGGGCCTCGCCGTCGACGTCGCGAAATCCGACGGGAGTCGCACGCTCGTCGTACCTGTCGTGCGCGATGCCGGCGCCCTCGACTTCGCCGGTTTCCTCGCCGCCTACGAAGAGCTGATCCGCAAGGTCAGGGGCAACAAGCTCACCGTCGACGATTTCCAGGGTGCGACCGTCTCGCTCACCAACCCCGGCACGATCGGCACCGTGCAGTCCGTGCCCCGGCTGATGTCGGGCCAGGGCGTCATCGTGGGTGTCGGCGCGATCGACTACCCCGCCGAGTACGAGGGCGCGGACCGGCGCACCCTGTGGTCGCTCGGGATGAGCAAGGTCGTCACGATCACGAGCACCTACGACCATCGGATCATCCAGGGCGCCGAGTCGGGGATGTTCCTCAAGTACGTGCACGAACTGCTGCTCGGCGAGCACCGCTTCTACGAGGGCATCTTCGCATCGCTCGACATGCCCTACGAGGCGGTGAAGTGGCGGCCCGACATCAACCCGATCGACAAAGACGAGGCGATGCTCGCCAAGCAGATGGCGGTCGCCAAGCTCATCCGGGTCCACCGCGTGCGAGGTCACCGCATCGCCGACATCGACCCGCTGCGCTGGAAGGAGCCGCACACCCCGCGCGAGCTCGATCCGGCCACCTATGGGCTCACGATCTGGGATCTCGATCGCGAGTTCCTGACCGACGGCGTGGGCGGCACCGACAAGATGCGCCTCGGTGACCTGCTCGGTGTGCTCCGCGACGCCTACTCCCGCACGATCGGCGTCGAGTACATGCACATCCAGAGCACCGACGAGCAGCATTGGATCCAGGAGCACGTCGAGGGTCCGAACGTCGAGCTCGGCAAGGAGCGCAAGGACCGCATCCTCGAACGGCTCAACGCGGCGGAGGCGTTCGAGAAGTTCCTGGCGACGAAGTACGTCGGAACCAAGCGGTTCGGGATCGAAGGAGCCGAGTCGGCGATCCCGATCCTCGACGAGATCCTCTCGCACGCCGCCGATTGCAGCCTCGACTCAGCGGTGATCGGCATGGCCCACCGGGGTCGGCTCAACGTGTTGTCGAACATCATGGGCAAGGATTACGAGGCGATCTTCTCCGAGTTCGAGGGGCACGTCGATCCGCTCTCGGTGCAGGGCTCCGGCGACGTGAAGTACCACTTGGGGATGAAGGGGAAGTTCGTCAGCGCGTCCGGTGCCGACCTCCCGGTCGAGTTGGCCGCCAACCCGAGCCATCTCGAAACGGTCGATCCGATCGTGATGGGTATGGTCCGCGCGAAACAGGATCAGATCGATCCACCCGGCTCGTTCCCAGTCCTCGCACTCCTGATCCACGGCGACGCCGCGTTCGCCGGCCAGGGACTCGTCGCCGAGTGCCTCGCGATGAGCGACATCGGCGGCTACCGGATCGGCGGCACGATCCACCTGATCATCAACAATCAGATCGGGTTCACCACCTCGCCGCAGTACGCCCGCTCGTCGCTGTACAGCTCCGACGTCGCCAAGACCGTGCAGGCGCCGATCTTCCACGTCAACGGCGACGATCCCGAGGCGTGTGTGAAGGTCGCGCGGCTGGCATGGCTGTACAGGCAGGAGTTCCACAAGGACGTCGTGATCGACATGGTGTGCTACCGCCGCCACGGGCACAACGAGGGCGACGATCCGAGCTACACCCAACCTCTCATGTACAAGGCGATCTCCGAGCGGCGCAGCGTGCGCAAGCTCTACGTCGAGAGTCTCGTGAAGCGCGGCGACATCACCGTAGACGAGGCCGAACAGTCGCTGGTCGACTTCCACGGCAAGCTCCAGGTCGCCCTCGAGGAGACCCGCTCGAACGCGCCAGAGGCGGTGACGGCCGCCCGCCCGCCCAAGCCGCTCGGTGTGCTGCCGCACATCCAGACCGGTGTTCCACGCCCGACCCTCGACTCGATCTACGAGCAGCTCACCGACTATCCGGAGGGCTTCACGATCCACCCGAAACTCGGCAGGCAGTTCGACAAGCGGTCCGAGATGTACGCCTCGGGCCGGGTCGACTGGGCCGTCGCCGAGGCGCTCGCCTTCGGCTCGCTCGTGCTCGAGGGTCATCCGGTGCGACTCGCCGGCCAGGACTCGAGACGGGGCACGTTCAGCCACCGTCACGCGGCCCTGATCGACTTCGAGACCGGACAGCCGTGGATTCCACTCGACGACCTCGAGGGTGCCGACGCGAAGTTCTGGGTCTACGACTCGCTGCTGTCCGAGTACGCGGCGCTCGGCTTCGAATACGGCTACAGCCACTCGAATCGCGATGCACTCGTGGTGTGGGAAGCGCAGTTCGGCGATTTCATCAACGGTGCACAGGTGATCATCGACCAGTACATCGTTGCCGCCGACGACAAGTGGGATCAGCAGAACAGTCTGGTCATGTTGTTGCCGCACGGTTTCGAGGGCCAGGGCCCCGAACACAGCTCGGCGCGCATCGAGCGGTTCCTCACGCTCGCCGCCGAGGACAACATGCAGATCGTCAACACGACCACGTCGGCGAACTTCTTCCACCTGCTCAGGCGCCAGGTGTACAGCGAGCGCCAGACGCCGCTGATCGTGTTCACGCCCAAGCAGGGTCTTCGGATGAAGCAGACGCGTTCACCGATCGCGGAGCTGACCACCGGTTCGTTCGAGGAGGTCCTCGACGATCCGGGCGACATCGATCCCGACGCCGTGCGACGGATCGTGTTCTGTTCGGGGAAGATCGCCTGGGACGCGATCGCAGCGCGCGATGCCCGTGGCGCACCGGTCGCGGTCGTGCGCATCGAGCAGCTCTATCCACTCCCGATCGAGCAGATGCTCGCGATCCTCGCGAAGTACGCCAACGCGAAGGAGCTCAGGTGGCTCCAGGAAGAGCCCGAGAACATGGGCGCCTGGCACTTCATCGAGCACAACGTGTGGCGGATCAAGGATCAGGGCTACGACCTGCGTCGCACGGCCCGCGTCGAGTCGGGCAGCCCGGCGACCGGATCGAAGGCGATCCACGACCAGGAACACGACGAACTGATCGAAGCGATCTTCAAGAATCTCTGAGCCTGGATCCACGACCCGATGTGGTGAGTCGGCCTCGATGGTGGATGCGGGGGCGTGTTGAGCCAGGTCCGGCTCTGAGGTGCTTCTGACCCTTCCCCGCGGAGATTGGTCCGGAAATGAACCAATCTCGCTGATGAGAACTGCCTCGTCAGCTCCAGGGGTTCGATACGTCCAGGTCGGCGAACCGGTCGAAGTCGCCGGTGTTGCGGGTGATCACGGTCATTCTGTGGTGCAGTGCGGTGGCTGCGATGAGCGCGTCTCTGAAGGGTGCAGGGTTCGGCACGTGCAGATTGGCGGCTTCGCGGGCGATCTCGGCGCTGATCGGCAGTAGGCGGTCTTGGAACTCGTGGGTGACGCTGGAGTCGGGCCATTCGATGGGAGGTCTGGCGGCGGTGATGCTGGCCCATGCCCACCCGGACCGCGTACTGAGCTTCATCGACATCGAGGGCAACGTGGCGCCCGAGGATTGCTTCTTGTCGCGCCAGATCGCCGATTACCCCGCAGAGGATGCCGACGCGTTTCTCGGCGGCTTCATCGAGCGGATCAGCAGGCGTGCCGAGTACGCCTCGAGGCTCTACTCCATGGCACTGCCGATGAAGGTGCGACCCACATCGGTCCGGCCGATCTTCACCTCGATGATCGATCTGTCGGACGGAACGCCGCTGATGGACATGATGGCTGGGCTGCCGCTCCCGCGCCTGTTCGTCCACGGGGAACAGAACCGGAACCTGTCCAATCTGGAGGATCTGCCGGGGATCGGCGTCGAGGTCGCCGAGATCCGCTTCGCCGGCCGCTTCCCGATGTACTCAAACCCGCCCTCACTCTGGCCCCCCGGCATCGACACCCAGATCTTCGTCGGCGAGCAAGCCATGCTCTCGATCGTGAACTTCGAGCCGCACAGCGAAGGCTCGCGCCACAGCCATGCGGAGGAACAGTGGGGCGTGCTGCTGGAAGGCAGCGGTGTCCGCATCCAAGACGGCGTGGAAGACTCGGTCGGAGAGGGCGATTTCTGGTGTACCCCGAGCAATATCGAACACGGCTTCACGGCCGGCCCCATGGGCGCGAAGGTCCTCGACATCTTCGCACCGCCGCGAGAGGCCTACCGCACCGCCGGAACCGGCTTCGCAACGTGAACCCGGGCCAGGCAAGATGGCGACCGCAGTCGTGAACGCCTGCCCACGACCCGTTCGGGCGGGGCGTGGTGTCGCCCATCCACCGTTGTACCGGTGACACGCCGCAACCGGGTGTGACAGGCCGACTTCTCCGAATACGAGACCGGCGCCGAGGGCGTGTGGCGTCTCGGCCGTAGCAGCGCCGACCGGTCGAGTTCGCCCGACTCTGGCTCCTATCTACCTAGACAGATAGAATGGTTCCTATGGCGTTGAGCATCAAGAGCGAAAAGGCAGACCGGTTGGCCCGCGATCTCGCGGAGTTGACGGGCGAGTCGATCACCGATGCGGTGGTGGCGTCGCTCGAGGCTCGTCTCGAGGTCGAACAACGGCGGCGCCGAACTCTCGGGCTTGGCGACATCGTGGAGCGCTTTGGGCAGCTGACCGTTCTCGATCAACGGGACCCCGACGACATCATCGGTCATGACGAGGATGGACTGCCGGTGTGATCGTCGTTGACACATCAGCGATCGTCGCGGTCTTGTTCGGCGAGCCCGGCGCTGCGGCACTCGAGCGTAGGTTGCTGGCCGAGCCCTGTGTGATATCGGCGGCCACGCGGGTTGAGTTGGGCATCGTCATCGAGGCCAAGACGGGTCCTTCGGGGACGCAGTTGCTCGAGGAGCTTCTCGGTCGGATCGAAATCAAGGTCGCGCCGGTGGACGCCGTACTCGCAGAGGAGGCCATGGTGTGCTGGCGTCGGTTCGGCAAGGGGCGCCATC
The DNA here is from genome assembly GCA_965371355.1 of uncultured Ilumatobacteraceae bacterium. GTDB lineage: Bacteria > Actinomycetota > Acidimicrobiia > Acidimicrobiales > Ilumatobacteraceae > JASJHI01. The sequence continues at coordinate 103 of CBDUYD010000042.1, read as the reverse complement.
GGGCGGGTCTCAACTTTGGTGACACGTTCTCGTATGCCTTGTCGCGGCGACTTGGGCAACCGCTCTTGTTCGTTGGCGACGACTTCTCCCAGACCGACGTGGC